>CAXAVP010000052.1:0-19703 GCA_963972175.1 uncultured Arenibacter sp. | reverse complement strand
TACCCTTTTGGACAGCGAAGAGAAAATATCCCATACTATTCCCGAAGTCCTTGAGGATGCCGTTTATCAACTACAGGAATATTTTAAAGGTGAAAGACAGGTGTTTAGCCTAACCCTCAACCCCCAAGGAACAGCATTTCAAAAAAAAGTTTGGAAAGCACTGCCGCAAATACCTTATGGAAAAACTATTTCCTATCTGGAATTGGCCAAGACATTGGGAGACCAAAAAGCTATCAGGGCCGTTGCCTCTGCCAATGCGCATAACCCCTTATGGATCGTGGTACCATGCCACAGGGTAATTGGGAGCAATGGTTCCTTAACAGGTTATGCCGGTGGCTTATATCGAAAAGAATGGTTGTTATACCATGAAAGCCCTGTAAAACAGCAGTCGCTTTTTTAAAGTTTACAGACCACACGGTTGGTTGGGACAATTACTTCCCATATTTAGACTGGAATGTTAACCATACATCTAACTAAACCTGCTTTTTACGGATTGCAATACTATACCTAAGGTACCCGGCATACAAGGCTACCAACTAATGGGTCGGTTTATGCAATTCACCGAAAAAAAAGGGAATACAGTTTTAAGGTTAAGGCAGATACCCTTTAACGAATTCTAAATTTGTTTGTATATTTAAATCGATCCAACATAATACATTTAGTGTAATGCTGCCCCAACCATTAATGGGCACCTACCATTTAAAACATACCTAGATGCTTCAAAAAATTAATTTGGAACACATTCTCTTCCTGGATATAGAGACGGTTCCCGAAGAGGAGAACTTTCAGCTTCTGAGCGATACCAAAAAGGAGCTCTGGGAACATAAATCACAGTATCAGCGCAAGGATGAATTAACCGCCGAAGAGTTTTATGAGCGGGCAGGTATTTGGGCAGAATTTGGTAAGATTGTTACTATATCCGTTGGATATTTTAATATCAAAGGAAACAGCCAGAACTTTAGGGTAACCTCATTCTTCGGGGAGGAAAAAAAACTCTTACAGGATTTTAAAAATCTTGTGGACACCCACTTTAATGGTCCCCATCATTTATTGTGCGGCCACAATGGAAAGGAATTTGATTTTCCCTATATCGCCAGACGCATGATCATTAATGGAATAAGCCTACCCCATAAACTGGATCTTTTTGGCAAAAAACCATGGGAAATACCCCATTTAGACACCATGGAACTATGGAAATTTGGTGATTACAAACACTTTACCTCTTTAAAATTAATGGCCAATATACTCGGGATCCCTTCCCCCAAAGAGGATATTGACGGAAGTATGGTAAAATCTGTCTATTACAAAGAACAAGACATTGATCGTATTATTAAATATTGCGAATTGGATGTGGTGACTACTGCCCAGGTATTTCTACGCTTGCGAAACGACCAACTCTTGGAGGAAAATGAAATTACAAGAATTTGACAAAGGCATGAAAATAATTGTATTGCCTCGCTACTTTAACCCTGATCAGCTTAGGCTTTTAGCGAAGTTTAAGACTTATAAAACTTAATGGATTTTGACCCTTCCAAATCTGCTAGGGTAAGCACATAAAGCCCTGGGGTTAGGTCGGCAATATAAATCTGTTTTTGTTCTGCCTTACCCGATTTAACCACTATTCCGTTCAAGGAAACAATCTTGTACATAGCCTCATCGGAAACGTTCCCATGAATCGTCATTGAGGTTTCAACCGGATTTGGAAAAATAGAGAAGGCCACTTGCAGGCTCAGGGTTTCATATTCCAATTCATCGGAAAACGTTGTTTCGTCACCTTGGAAGGTAAACTCATATTCAGGGGTATATTCAGAACCTACATTCTCTGTACAAAAGGTCTTTAGTCTCACAACATAGTCTGTACCGGCCACCAACTGAGGTAGGGTAAAAGTATTTTCAAACGTATTGGCAATAATCCACTCCTCCTTAACTTTTTCCTTATACTCTATTTGAAAAAGTGCATCGGTATTGGCAGTCCAACTCAATGTTGCCGTGCTATCATCAGCATTAGTCAACTCTATATCTTCCGGGGTACTTAGGACACAATCGGTAAGTGATATCCCGCTAACGATCAAGGAGAAATGTTGGGGACCTTGGTCAAGGGTGTTTTTATGGCTTATAGCAATTACATACTCACCTTGGGCGTTCTGTATATCTATTCTCTCAAAAGGATCTACCTTGTTATCACCTGTAGTTGCAGCTGCATCGGCATTCACAGCACTTAATTTCCACGGAAAGAAAATCTCCCCCTCTTTACTGATCCTGATATCCAAATCATTGACCAGGGCTGCGGACATATCGTTCAACACTCCGGAATTTACAGCTCCAGTTGCCGGATCGGTCCAAGATATGGAAGCCGACAAAGGGTCATTGCCATTTGCTTGCACCACAAATGTTTTTGTTTCGCCTTCCTCTAAAATTTCCTCTGAAACAAGGCTTGCATATCCTTTATTGGTGATTATTTCAACGGCCGACTTTGAGTTGATAACACCCCATCCCATCTTATAATCAGGTCCTGGAGCATCCACATCGTCAGCACTGTGCAGTATTAAACCCTTCAAGGTAGCAGCTTTCATAAAGCTCCCTTCCATCTTCTCATGGTATTCCTGAAGCAACAACATAGAGCCTGTTACCCCTGGTGTGGCCACCGAAGTACCACTGGCGGTCTCATACCTACTGTCACTCCCACTACCGGTGGTATAAATATTGGTACCATATGCAGCGATGTCTGGCTTAACCCTACCGTCATCAACTGGGCCAAAGCTGGAATAAGAGGCTACGGCAGCTTTTCTTAGCTCACCCTTATCATTGGTTGCAATATCGGCAGCAGCTACAGTAACTCCGTTCTTTGAAGTAGCAAATCCCAACATTAAATCAAATCCGTTGGAGGAGGAACCAAAAATTGGCGACTCATTATCATTGCTTTTCTGGGAATTACCCGCCGCAGTTACCATTAAATAATAGGGTGCATTGTACATGATCTTGTCCCAATCCCTAGAAACTTGAATATAAGAACCAAAATACCAATCTGGCACCCTATCCGTCTTAATTCCGTAGGAGTGGTTAGATAATAACAAACCATTGGCGGCCATTTCGGCCACTTCAATTTTATCCCTTTTCCAATCATGGGAAACAGCCTTGGCCCTATAGGCAACTCCTTTGGCTTTATTCTCCAGCCCGGAGGCTACTAAAATACCGGTTACCCTAGAAGCATGTGAATCTACTATTTCACTAGCATCCAAGGTTTGAACCCTAGTATCAAATTCCTTATGGCTGGTTAATGCAGACCCTGCATCCCAAACCCCAACAAGCATGTTCTCTCCACTTAATCCCAAGCCAAGCAACCCATTATCGTGTAGGGCACTGGCCCTGGTAGCATTATTTAGCTCCGTACTATAAGTACTATAGTACAGTGGACTTCCATCGGCACCTATGGAAGTCAACTCAGAAAAATTTCCGTCTGCCGATCGCTCGGTAAGCTTCCAACCATTGGTCTTGGCTGCCTGCAATAAGGTATTTTTCTCCTGGGTAAAATTTCTTTTAAGATCTGTAGTAATCCTTTGAAGCTTTGCACTGCTGTAGTTTCCCTTTATTATCTGAAGCTGCTTCTGTGTTTGCGCATAGGAACCATGGACAGCAAAGCACAATGCAACAACAAAGCTGCATTTGCGAAGAATAATCATTAAGTGTTTTGCGTAAGCCATGGCAAAGTCTACAGTAAGATTTGGATTACAAATATACTGTAACACAGCAATATACTCGATTAAAGTGTACTTTTATTCGATGAAATGCATGGTTTTGTTGTGAACTTTCAAAAAAACAACATGAAAAGATGTTTTTGGTAGTAAAATTTTTTCTAGGAATTGAGTTTTAACTGAACATAGACCGGAAAATGATCACTAAATCCGCCCACATACCTTCTTCCTACATAGGTCCTACGAGGACTGCCCTTGTATTTTCCCTTATTCTCAGCTAAAAAAGCCTCATCAAAAATATTGGCCTCGGTAAAACTATGGGTACCCTTTTCAAAATTAAGGAAGTTGTGGGACACAATAATCTGATCAAAAAGACTCCATCTCCTTTTATAATTGGCACTGCCGCGTCCTGGTGTCGTTAATTTTTCCATGGGATTGTACAGCCTATTATTTCCCATTAAGGTCTGTACACTTGTAGAGGACGGACCATCGTTGAAATCGCCCATAATAATGTAATTGGGATCATTAAACTGCAATTCTATCCCTTTCATGTATTCATTTATGGTATGGGCCGCCTGGATACGCTTATGACCGGTTTGCTGATCGCCATTTCGTCTGGAAGGCCAATGGTTTACAAAAATATGGACCTCTTCCCCGTTTAATTCACCGTGCACATATAAAATATCCCTAGTAGTATCGCGCTGTCCGCTTTCACTATAAAGAAGTAAGGCAATGGGCTCTGAAGAGATAACCTTAAAATTGTCCTGGTTATAGAGCAGGGCATTGTCTATTCCCCTTTCATCAGGGGAATCATAATGTATATAGTGGTAATTGTAATCGGACAATGGAGCGGTTGCCAATAAATCTTGGACTACGGTTTTATTCTCCACCTCGGCCACTCCTACCAACACCGGAGGTTGACCCGTACTCGCCTTACCAATCTTACTTATGGTTTTGGCCAATTTTTGTAATTTTTTTTGATATCGCCTTGGAGTCCATTTTTTGGAACCGTTGGGAGTAAAGTCATCATCCAAAGTATGTTGGGCATCGGCAGTGTCAAAAAGATTTTCTAAATTATAGAAGGCTACCGTATGGAGGGTATTGACCGATTTTTTCTTAAAAAATGAAAATTTCATCCAAAATTTTTAACCGATTGCTAAAATACGAAAATCCCTTTGCAAGTATTGATTAGATTTGTACTTTAAATAAGTTTATGTTAGAAAAGAAGACCATAGAATACGAAAAGGCCGTACTCATAGGAGTAATGAACAAGGACCAAAATGAGGAAAAGGTAACCGAATATTTGGACGAACTTGAATTTCTTACTTACACCGCAGGAGGAGAGGTCTGTAAGCGCTTTGTACAGCGTATAGATGTCCCCAATCCCAAAACGTATATAGGTAGTGGGAAGATGCAGGAAGTGGAGTCCTATGTAAAACAGAACGACATTGGCTCCGTTATATTTGATGACGAACTTAGTCCCGGTCAGCAGCGAAACATAGAGCGGCAATTAAAATGTAAGATTTTGGACAGAACCAGTTTAATCCTGGACATTTTTGCACAACGGGCCCAGACCAGTTATGCAAGAACCCAAGTTGAATTGGCACAATATGAATACTTACTTCCAAGACTAACCGGCTTATGGACCCACTTGGAGCGTCAAAAAGGGGGAATTGGAATGCGGGGACCTGGGGAAACGGAAATTGAAACGGACAGACGTATAGTACGCGACCGTATTTCCCTTCTCAAAAAAAAGCTGCTAAAAGTAGATAAGCAGATGGAGACCCAAAGAGGCAATAGAGGGGCCTTGGTACGTGTTGCCCTAGTAGGCTATACCAACGTAGGGAAATCTACCTTAATGAACGTCATCAGCAAAAGCGATGTTTTTGCAGAAAATAAACTCTTTGCCACCTTGGACACTACTGTTAGAAAAGTGGTTATAGGCAACCTACCCTTCTTATTGAGCGATACGGTAGGATTTATTAGAAAACTGCCTACACAGCTGGTAGAGAGCTTTAAAAGCACCTTGGATGAGGTTCGTGAAGCCGACTTGCTACTCCACGTGGTAGACATTTCGCATCCCAATTTTGAGGAACATATAGATTCAGTGAACCAAATCCTTTCAGAAATAGATAGTTCTGACAAAAAGACCATTATGGTGTTCAATAAGATAGACCAATATGAACACAAGACCATTGATGATGATGATTTGGTAACCGAAAAAACAACCAAGCATTTCACCATAGAAGAATGGAAAAATACCTGGATGAGACGGGTGGGTGACAAGGCGCTGTTTATATCGGCATTGAACAAGGAAAACCTTAAAGAGTTTAGAAAACGGGTTTATGATGAGGTACGCGATATTCATGTTACCCGATTTCCCTATAACAACTTTCTATACCCAGAAAACCTGGACGAATACTAGAAGCATAGGAGTTTGCCCTCTATAGGGAATAACCTGATCAAGGGTCTTAGAGGTGCGGATAAACCTATAGTTCCCTTGCCATGAAGATGGCTCAAAAGGTGGACTGAGGCCTATAATTAATAGGACACACATACCTCTTTTAAACCTATTAGGCTTAAAACAAGGAAAATAGCTGCAGCTAGCATGCCGTTCATCGGACAAACGATACCATTGGTTTTGTTCACAACATACTGTACTACGTTCACAACAAAAATGAAACGGGAAGACCAATTAGGCCTATCTTTACACTGTAATTAAGAAAAGGTATTTATCCCCAAATCAAATATCAATCTTTTTTTCAAGTGCTTTTTCCCCAAATCAGCACTTAACCTAAGGTGAAAATTTATAATAGTAAACCAAATTTTACCAAAAAATCTACTTAGCTAAAAAAAAAGCCCCGCAAGGGGCCTTTTTTTTATATCAAGATTCCTGTTATTAGAAGGAATAATTTAGACCAAATAACCAATAGGTCTGTAAATCGTTGTCTATAGAATTAAAAGTAGGTGTTGGATCGCCAGTATCCAGGTTGCCAATGGCGTAATTTAAAGCCTCTTGTTTATTGTTCCTTAATCCAAATTCAAATCCTAAGCCAATACCCTTCCATAAGGTATATCCAAAAGAATTGGTCCAGGTCCAGTTGGAGTAGTCCGCACTTTTATAGCTCTGAAATAGGGACAGGTTGGTCTTAAAGTTTACCTTGCCCAATTGCCTGGTATAATCCGCCACTATTTTTGCCCCTAAGGACGATTCAAATACGGTATCCCCGCTACTGAAAACAAAGTTGTAGTTTAATGGGTGGATTACTACTACCAAATCGGAAATTGGTGTCCATGTGGCACCAAGACCCACGTCCAAATACCCAGGATCGTTAAAATTATCTATAATAGTAGTCCTATATTCACCAAGTGTAGATATGGCAAATTTTTCGCTTAGTTTCTGTCCGTATAAGGAAGTAATCGTAAAGACATCCGTGGAGGAACGAAAACTATCATCATCCGTATCAATGTCCTTATCATCAATTTTAACCCATCCCAAGTTAACATTCAGGGAGTTCCTCCAGAAAAATTTAGCCTCCTTAAGATTGGCGAAAGCATTGGCCGTAATGCCAATATTTCCCGCATCCGAATTTGGGGCCCCTTTTGCATACCAATTATTAAATCCCGAAATAGTGGCACCAATAGTACCAAAGGCTCCCGTTTTCCAACCCGGTATAGCATCTATTTGGCCTTGAATGGCGTCTACCCTTTTCTGAATGGCGGCTATAGAGTCCTTTTTACTTGCTTTTTCGGCCTTTAACTCCTCCAAGCTTTGGGCCACCGTAATGTTCATAGCCAACAGTGCGACTACCCCTAGTACAATTTTTTTCATAATAGATAGTGTTTTATTTATTATGACAAAAGTAAGAATTGCGATACAAATTGAAACAACCTTATTGCTGGTTATTTTGACTTAAATAGCGGAACAGAAGAGCAGGCTTCCCCGTACATAACACTTTTGGCAACCGACTGAATCTTGGTGGTAGCCCATAAATAAGCGTTGGGCGGAACAGGTTTATTGGAACAACCTTTGATAATTACAGGTTTGCCCTCAAATGCTGAAACATCCAAATCTTCCAATATGGATTGGTATAGGGACGACTCCAGGCTTTCAAGATCCCCAATCACTACTTTTTTGGCAAAAGGCTGCAGTTTGGTAGCTATAAGCATATAGGCCCAGCCAGGTATAACGGCATCTGTGGAGCAGTTTAACGCTACGTAGGCATCTTGGTACCCACTCCAATCATGGTTCTCCAATTGGCTCCTAAAATCCTTTTCCCTAAGTATAAGGCCCTCGTATAACCAATCTTTAATATCCAACAACACCCTTTCCCCTGCCGGATAATAATCCTCAAGGTTAAAGGTCAACAGTTTACTTTGGGCAACACGATTGATGATTTCAGACATAATAATGAAATTTATTGTTGGGAAATCCGCTATAACGGCTACTTGGCATTGATACACCTATTAAGAGAAACACCTATGGCCTTTATACGACCAAAATTACTGTAAATAGATTACAAGCTATTACAGCATTCCCAATTCCAACTTAGCTTCCTCACTCATTAATTCCTGTGTCCAAGGGGGATCAAAAGTAATTTCTACCTCAACATCCTTTAATTCGTCAAGGGACTTTACTTTTTCCTCTACCTCCATAGGTAGTGATTCCGCAACCGGACAATTAGGAGAGGTTAGGGTCATAAGTATTTTAACTTCGTAATCCTCGTTTACGAAGACATCATAAATAAGCCCAAGCTCATAGATGTCCACAGGTATTTCCGGGTCATAAATAGTCTTTAAAACCCTTACTATCTTTTCACCCAATTCCTGGGTATCTATTGTTGTTATTTCGTCACTCATTTGATAAATGTTTATTGATAAGCAATAGCGGTCTGTCTTTCAAAAAAACCACACTGCAAACAAATTAATTTAATTGGGTTTGATAGGCTATAGCATATAATTTCAACTGTTTGATCATGCTTACAAGACCATTGGCCCTAGTAGGCGACAAATGTTCCTTTAAGCCTATCTGATCTATAAAAGCGGTGTCCGCATCTATAATATCCTGCGGTCTTTGATTACTAAAGGCCCGTATCAATATCGCTATTATACCTTTAGTGATTATGGCATCACTATCTGCAGTAAACACCAACTTATCACCGTCCAATTCGGCGTGCACCCACACCTTGCTCTGACAGCCCTTAATGATATTATCTTCCGTCTTATACTGCTCCTCGATCAAAGGCAATGATTTACCCAATTCGATCATATACTCATAGCGTTGCATCCAATCCTCGAACATAGAGAATTCATCAACGATTTCTTCCTGTATTTCCTTTATACCCATATCTGATTTTTGAAACCCATTATACCACGGGCCACAATTTTGAACAAAAATACAACAAGTATATTTGCCTATCAACTATTTAAAACATTGAAAATTAACTGGCTGTAGTTAGGACAACATGGCTTGCGCACGCTTTACTGCCTTTACCAGCACATCTACCTCTTCCTTGGTATTGTAAAAACTAAAACTGGCCCTTACCGTACCAGGTATTTTATAAAAATCCATTATGGGCTGTGCGCAGTGGTGCCCCGTTCTTACGGCAACGCCCAACTTATCCAATATACTTCCTATATCATATGGGTGCAAGCCTTCTATATTAAAGGAAACAACCGCAGTTTTCTTCTTACCATTCCCGTAAATTTTTAAGCCTTCAATAGCCAATAATTCTTTGGTTGCATACTCTAGCAGTTCATGTTCGTACTGGGCAATAGCTTCAAAACCAATAGCATTCATATAATCCAAAGCCGCACCAAAGGCTATTCCCCCACATATGTTTGGGGTACCCGCCTCAAATTTATGGGGTAGTTCGGCATAGGTTGTCTTTTCAAAAGTCACCTCCGCTATCATCTCCCCGCCTCCTTGATATGGTGGTAGTTTGTTAAGCCATTCTTCCTTACCGTACAGCACCCCAACTCCGGTTGGACCACACATTTTATGTGCAGAAACCACGTAGAAGTCAACATCCAATTGCTGAACATCGGCTTTTAGGTGCGGAGCAGCCTGTGCCCCATCAATCAATACTGCAGCACCTACACGGTGTGCAGCCTCAATAATTTCCTGAATTGGATTCACCGTACCCAAAGCATTGGAAACATGGTTACAGAATACCAATTTGGTTCTATCGGAAAGTAATTCATGATACGCTTCCATGACCAATTCCCCTTCCAAATTCATGGGTATCACCCTTAAATTGGCACCGGTTCGCTCGCACAGCATTTGCCATGGCACTATATTACTATGGTGCTCCAAGGCAGAAACAATAATTTCATCCCCCTTTTCCAAGAAGGAGGCAAAACCATTGGCCACTAGATTAACCCCATGGGTTGTACCGGAGGTAAATATTATTTCATGTGATTTAGCAGCATTAAAATGCTGCTGTATTTTCTGTCTGGCCTGCTCATAAATATCTGTAGCCTCTTGGGACAACGTATGCACCCCCCTATGGATATTGGCATTATAGGTAGAATAATAATCCACTATAGTGTCGATCACTTTTTGGGGCGTCTGTGAGGTAGCCGCATTGTCCAAATACACCAAGGGATACCCATTAACTTTCCTATTTAAAATTGGAAAATCCTTACGTATACTCAATATGTCTAAAACAGTATCTATCATGGTGATATTTGAAATTTTGGCCATTGCAGAAACGAGCCGTATTATAGGTCAAACCCCAATCTAACCTCCAGCTTATTGGCTATCAACTTATTGATCCTCACCTTTAATTCCGGGATTCTAACGCTTTCCAATACGTTATTGGCAAAAGCATACATCAACAAGGCCCTGGCTTCCTTTTTAGGAATACCCCTGGATTGGAGATAAAATAAGGCCTCCTCATCCAACTGACCAATAGTACAGCCATGGGAACACTTTACATCATCTGCAAAGATCTCCAACTGTGGCTTGGTATTTATCGTAGCCTTATCACTTACCAAGATATTGTTGTTCTGCTGAAACGCATTGGTCTTTTGAGCTATTTTTTCCACTATGATCTTCCCGTTGAAAACTCCGGTTGCATTCTCGCCGTAGATCCCCTTATAATCCTGATGGCTTTCACAATTAGGCTCAATATGGTGTACCAGGGTATGGTGGTCTACATGTTGCTTCCCCTCTATTATGGTTACCCCTTTCATAGTAGAATCTACATGTTCCCCGTTTTGATAGAAATTAAGATTGTTACGTGTTAATTTCCCCCCAAAGGAGAAAGTGTGCACATTCACAGCACTTCCGTCTTTTTGATCTATATAGGTATTGTCTATCAAAGAAGCGGTAGTACAATCGTTCTGCACCTTATAGTAGTCCACTATAGCATTCTTTGCAGCAAAAATTTCGGTAACGGAATTGGTAAACACCTCATTGGTAGTCAAGCTCTGATGGCGCTCAATAATCTGCATCTCTGCATTCTCTTCGGCAATGATCAGGTTTCTTGGTTGCAACAATAAAGCTGCTTCATTTCCTGTTGCGAAATGAATAATCTCTATAGGCTTCTTTGGAATCTTATTCTTTGGAATATAAATATAGGCCCCTTCCTTGCTAAAGGCAGTATTTAAACTGGTCAAGGAATCCTCTTGAGAAGCTATTTTATTAAAATAAACATCTATTATTTGCTTATACATGGGTTTGTTCAAGGCCGAACTCATTAAACATACATCCACCCCATCATGGGTGGTTTCCGATAAAAAGGAACTGTAGACCCCATCTACAAAAACAATCTTAAAGGTATCTATTTCATGTAGAAAGTACTTCTTTACATCCCTGTATTCCAGATTACTCTCCTTTTTGGGGAAAATGCTGAAATCTATTTTCTGAAGTGCATTTAAGGAAGTGTATTTCCAAGCCTCCTCTTTCTTGGTGGGAAACCCTTTTGCCTCAAATTTTTTAATGGCTTCTGAACGTATATCATGAACTGGGTTATCCACGTCCACACCGTTTTCAAATGCCAAAAATGAGGAAACCAATTTTTCTTTTAAATCCATTTTTACAAGTTGTAATGTCTAAATGCCCTGTGTTGGATAAATCCTGGTCTTCTGACCAAAATACTTTGTTAGTCCACTTGACATTTTAGATATATTTTCAATTTTGACTTTTAAACTCTCAACATTGGCATTAAACCGCTGCCTCCTGTTTCAACCAGTCATATCCTTTTTCTTCCAATTCAAGGGCTAAATCCTTATTCCCTGATTTTACGATCTTCCCATTGTGCAGTACGTGAACATAGTCTGGCACAATATATTCCAACAGTCGTTGGTAGTGGGTAATAACAATAACGGCATTGTCCTTACTCTTTAACTTGTTTACCCCATTGGCCACGATACGCAAGGCATCAATATCCAAACCGGAATCCGTTTCATCCAAGATGGCCAATTTAGGTTCTAACATTGCCATCTGAAAGATCTCGTTACGCTTTTTCTCTCCACCGGAAAACCCTTCGTTTAAGGAACGTGATAAAAATTTTCTGTCAATTTCCAGTAACTCGGATTTTTCCTTAATCAATTTTAACATGTCCTTGGCCGGCATATCTTCCAAGCCCTTGGCCTTTCTGGATTCGTTTATAGCCGTTTTCATAAAATTGGTAACGGATACTCCGGGAATCTCTACCGGATACTGAAAAGAAAGAAATATCCCTTTATGCGCCCTATCTTCGGGAGCGGTATCCTCAAGGTTTTCATCCTCCAAAAACACCTCGCCCTTGGTCACTTCAAACTCTTCCTTACCAGCAATTACGGACGCCAAAGTACTTTTCCCGGAACCGTTGGGTCCCATAATGGCGTGTACCTCCCCTGCATTTACCGTTAGGTTTATTCCCTTCAGGATCTCCTTGTCTTCTACTCTAGCGTGTAAATTATTTATTTTCAGCATTGTTCTTAATTCTAATTATTTTATAAAATGGTATGCCTATGGCATTTTAATAATATCTTGTTATGTATGGCTTATTGTTCCCTGCTACAGCACAACCGCCACCTACAGGGAAACAACAATGGTCATTAACCCACCGATCCCTCCAGACTTATTTCCAATAATTTTTGGGCTTCTACGGCAAATTCCATCGGCAATTTATTTAGCACTTCCTTACTAAAGCCATTTACGATCAAGGCTATGGCCTTTTCCGTATCTATACCCCGCTGGTTACAATAGAAAATCTGATCTTCCCCAATTTTACTGGTGGTGGCCTCATGCTCTATTTGTGCAGATTTGTTCTTTGCCTCAATATAGGGAAAGGTATGTGCACCACATTCGTTGCCCATTAAAAGTGAATCACATTGTGAAAAGTTCCTGGCATTTTCGGCCCTACTGTTCACCTGTACCAATCCACGGTAGCTGTTTTGGGATTTACCAGCAGAAATACCTTTGGATATAATAGTACTCCTAGTATTTTTCCCTAGATGGATCATCTTGGTACCCGTATCTGCCTGTTGGTAATTATTGGTCACTGCAATGGAATAGAATTCCCCAATGGAATTATCCCCTTTTAAGACACAGGAAGGATATTTCCAGGTGACGGCCGATCCCGTTTCTACCTGTGTCCAAGAAATTTTGGCATTCTTTTCGCACAATCCCCTCTTGGTCACAAAGTTGTAGACCCCACCCTTACCTTCCTTGTTTCCAGGAAACCAGTTTTGTACGGTGGAGTACTTTATTTCGGCATCGTCCAATGCAATTAATTCCACTACGGCGGCGTGCAGCTGGTTCTCATCACGTGATGGCGCCGTACAACCCTCCAAATAACTAACATAACTACCCTCGTCTGCAATCACCAAGGTTCTTTCAAACTGCCCGGTACCTGCCTGATTAATTCTAAAATAGGTAGAGAGTTCCATAGGACATTTCACCCCTTTGGGAATGTAACAGAAAGAACCGTCCGAGAATACGGCAGAATTCAGGGCCGCATAAAAATTATCCTTTTGGGGCACTACGGTACCAATATATTTTTTTACCAGTTCCGGGTGCTCCTTTATAGCCTCTGAAATAGAACAAAATATAATCCCCTTTTCTGCAAGTGTCTTTTTAAAGGTGGTAGCAACGGAAACAGAATCCATGACAATATCTACTGCTACGCCGGCCAACTTCTTTTGTTCGTCCAAAGAAATACCCAACTTCTTAAAAGTATCCAACAATTCCGGATCCACCTCGTCCAAACTGTTGTACTTAGGCTTCTTATTTGGTGCGGAATAGTAGGAAATAGACTGAAAATCGGGCTTTTCATACCTCACATTTGCCCATTCGGGCTCCACCATCTCCTTCCAAATCTTAAAAGATTCCAATCGCCATAAGGTCATCCATTCCGGCTCCTCCTTCTTTTTGGAAATAGCAATCACTATCTCCTCATTAAGACCATTGGGAAAGGTGTCCGATTCTATATCTGTGTAGAAACCGTATTCATACTCCTTGGTTTCCAATTCTTTTTTTAACTCTTCCTCTGTATATGCCATTCTTCTTAATTTAACAATTGTTCCTTAAAACAATTGACTAATTATTTATCATCCCCAACACTATCATTGGTACATTTTTATATCACCCCATTGTAATGCTAGAGAGAGAAACTCTCCCCGCATCCGCAGGTTCTTTGTGCATTGGGGTTATTGAACACAAATCCTTTGCCATTGAGTCCTCCAGAATACTCCAATACCGTGCCTACCAGATAAAGAAAACTCTTTTTATCTACTACGATACGTACGGCATTATCTTCAAATATCTTATCGGACTCACCGGCCTCTTTTGAAAAATTTAGCTCATAGGACAAACCACTGCAGCCACCGCTTTTAACACCAACCCTAACATAGTCTTTGCTGGCGTCAAAGCCTCCTTCCGCCATGAGGGCCATCACCCTGTCCCTAGCTGTTTCAGATACTTTAATCATTGCTAATTGGATTTAATCTAAATAGTTTACAAATATACTACATAAGTAGGGTTTTACCATATTTACTAACATTAATATAACGAATAGTAAAATCAATGTTCCCTATGACCAAAAGTTAACGGCATGGTACGCCTTGCCAAGGAACAATAAGAACAGAACAAAGACAAGACATTCCACCCCCCTAACTTCAACTCATAAAATTAATGGAGTCATAAAAAAAGAGACCTACAGCAATTGGGAAGTACCTTGTTAACCAAACATGGATATCCATGCCACAGAACCTCTAAGCGAATCGTTCCATGCCCCTCCCACAAGAACCCCATATTAAAGAGGGCCAATTATTAGCCCCAAATTAATGATTTACTGGAGTGACATGAAAAACCTCATACAAAGCTTACTTTATTAAGATTTAAATTAGCTGGGACCAAACAACCTCCGGCTTCTATTCCTCTGAAGAATCTACCGGTTTTCTGGTCATGGTATACCAGGTTTCCGTAGACCACAGCGACCCTCCGCTTTCACTTTTTAAGGGTTGCGCTATACGTATATAAACCACTTTATTTTCTTGAGTCCCTTCAATCTCCAAGAACACTTTTTTTCGATCTGCGGAAAGCTCAACCGACTTAACCTTGAGCTCTTCCTCTCCCAACTTTGGACCACCGTATTCTTCCGTTGCCCGGTAATGATATTGCTGCACCTCAAAGGAATTGGCGCCCACCAACTCCCCCGCTGCAATAGGCTGTGTAAATTCAATTTCCATACCCTTGCTTTTTGCTCGGACGGCCAACATTTCGAAGGTAGTTTTTTCATTAAACTCAAAGCGATGCAACGCGTACCAAAGTCGACCTTCGTGCCGCCAATTTCCCCCAGACCCCACTCCACCTGCATAAAGGTTTCCATCCGGCCCCCAAACCGTCCTATTTATACCTGCATCCAACCCTTGCATAAACCGAAAGACAGCTCCCTGCTTTACGCCATCCACCTCATCAACGAACACCCTTTTTATTCCCCCATGGGTAACATCACCATGAATCATTTGATCCTTGTAAGGTCCTATATTTAGAATAGCAGGCTGGCTAGGGGAATTACTTATTTCACCATGGGGCAACCATACAAGTGGAGGATCCTCCTTATAATCCTTAACACGCTGCCAATCTGCGTATTTAAATCCATAAAACTTACCTTTTTCTACACGTACAATTTTACTTGTGGGTATCCAATTACCCTGATTGTCCGACACATACAAGGCACCATCAGGCCCTTCGGCTATACCATTGGGAGTTCTAAAGCCTTCAGCAACAACTTCTACTTCACTACCGTCTTTACTAATTCTCACCACCTTCCCACGGTCCTTTACATCTTTGAACTCCGAGCCCAAATCCGTAGCAAGGGTAGCATAAAAACTACCGTCCTTATACACAAGTCCAAAGGCAAATTCATGATAATGCGAAGTAACGTTCCACGAATCGCATACTTTTTGATACACATCAATAATTTCGTCTCCATTGGTATCTACCAGCTTGGTAAGCTCTTGTTTTTGCAACACATACAACTCGCCATCCACTACTTTTATTCCCAAGGGCTCAGCCAGTCCCTTTGCTATTTGCTTCACTTCTATGGCCTCCGGGTCTTTTGTGTTGTAATTCTTCAAGATATACACAGAGCCTGTAGCATCCCAGGTACAAATGACCATCTTATTGTGGTCTATAAAGTCTATGCCACCTACCCTTGGCTGAAATGCGGATGGTTTTGCCTGATACATATCAAATGATGGATGCACGGCATTCAAAGGCATTTGGTCTCCTGGCATATTACTGATCTTTTTGGGCACATATGGCAGCAATTCCCTAAATGCAGTGGCATCATGAAAAAACACAGAATCCGGAACAACTGTAAACTGCTCTCCATCGTCCGACCACTGCAAGGAAAGACCATATCCCCCTCCCCCTTGCTGAAACTGCAGCAAAAACTCATTCCAACCCTTGGTCAAATCGGCTTTGGAAGTTACCGCTTCCGGTGCGTGAAATCCTCTATTATCTATAACTTCAGAACCATTAAGCTTTAGTACAGAACCATCGTCGCTGATTAACCTAAAGGTCTTTTCGGTGTTTTGTTCTGATTTTATATATCCCTTGAACTCTACATAAAAATTCTCCTGGATTTCCCCCAAGACCCCAGAAGTAGGCAAATGAATAGCAGGTGCAATTCCGTTCATTATGGGCAATGTGCTGGACGTAAGGTCTTCATAAAGATCACCACTATCATTCACTAGGTAAAAATTAACCGCAGTCCCGGCCCGTTTTACTCTTCTGTCCCCACCCCTTCTATCCTTATCATCCAGCGTAAAAGTAACGTCGGGCGTGTTTAGACCAATATCCACCACCCTTTCCCGAGGTTCTGGCTCAGCGTCCAAAGACAAAATATAATAAGCCATTTCCTGTACTTCCGACCTAGATAGATCTGGATGGGCAGACATAGCCGTAGCACCCCAATTACCTGCACCACCCATTCTAATTTTATCTGCCAACATATCTATTGTTTGCCAGTTAAATGGATATCTTTTTGCAATGGAATCATAGGCCGGACCAACAAGATTCTCCTGTTCAAGGTGGCAAGCACTACAATCATTTTGCCGAACAAGCTTCATCCCATTGGAGATCATCCCAGAGCCTTCTAAAATAGGCTCCTTCCAGTTTTCAGAAACCGCGTTAAAATAAGTCTTTACCGTTGTCTCACCGGACAACTCCAAATAAGCCCCATCCTGGGTTCTCCCCCCTCCAAGGAGAACCTCTTTGAATACAATTGCTTCCTCTGGCCGATAGCTTAACATCGGAATCAGATCTTCAGAAGTTTTTCCCAAGATTATAAAGGTCCTAATAAAACCAGCACGCCCTTGTTCACTTCCGTACTCCGGAATTTCCCGAATCTTGATCGATTCTCCCGACTTGGCAATTAACTCCATATCAATGGCCACCTGTCCATTAATCATAGAATAGCCCAAATAATTTACCTTAGGGATTTCAGTTCCTGTTATAGATTTAAGCCTCCACTGTGTTTCAGCAGAATCATCTTGTAGGTATGCAAAGCCAAAACTCGAAGGCTGAACACCATGTGCCGTAGTATATACAGCGCCTTCATAATTGACACCCCCTGTCCATACTTTGTACAAATTCCCGGTTTGAAGACTATAACAAGTGTACAAATCTTCATCCAAAGCCACTGTCAACATCCTTGGCTGTTTATCCATAACAGACCTAAACACCCAAGTATCCATAGGACGGTCATAATTCACCTTGTTCTCGCAAGAAAGGCTAAGGCCAACACAAATTAAAACAAGACAGAGGGAAAGAAATTTGGAATAGATCATTTGACAATTGATTATATATGTTTTCACTAAACAAGTTTACAAATAAATTAACAGAGGGCTAAACGATTAATAATTCTTTAAACGTGAGCTACCCCTAACCCAACACCCCCTCTAAGAGTGCTTAGCAACAGACCTTAAGCAAGAACACTGAGAACTATTAATCACAACAAAACCGCTTAGAAATTAAAAATTTAACAAAATATTCAAAAAATATAACAAAACATCTATATGCTTGTTACGAAAATTTAATTTAAATTCAACTGCATTTTTAAAAAACAGAAAAACATACGAATATTATGTCCAAAAAGAAGACCGCATTTAGTAACAATTCGCGACGAGATTTTATTAAAGGCACCGGCTTGGCAACTGCCGGATTTATGATCGTACCACGACACGTATTGGGAGGTCCTGGCTTTGTTGCCCCAAGTGACAAACTGAACATTGCCGGTATAGGAGCTGGCGGAAAAGGTAGAAGTGATATTGCTTCCTTTGCAGAAAGTCCCAACGTCAATATTGTAGGGCTTTGCGATGTGGATGACCGACAGGCTGTGGAATCCAGAAAAAATTTCCCCAAGGCAAAATACTATGCCGATTTCAGAAAAATGCTGGAAAACGAGAAGGACAATATTGATGCCGTATCGGTATCCACACCAGACCACAATCATGCTGTAGCCGCTTATATGGCGATGGAAATGGGCAAACACGTATATGTTCAAAAGCCCCTAACCCACGACATTTGGGAGGCCAGAATGTTAACCGAAGCCGCTAAAAAATTCAAAGTGGTTACCCAAATGGGCAACCAGGGAGGCTCTGGCGACGGCGTTAGAAAAATGAAGGAAATATATGATACCGGTATCATTGGCGATGTACACACCGTGAAATGCTGGACCAATAGGGCCATATGGCCACAGGCACTACAGACCCCCACTAAAAAAGATAGAATTCCAAAGGGATTAAATTGGGACCTATGGTTGGGAACCGCCGAAATGAGAGATTACAACGATGCCTACCTACCTTTTGATTGGAGGGGATGGTCCGACTTTGGAACAGGGGCCCTAGGAGATATGGCCTGCCATATCATGGACCCGGTATACAGAATATTGCCTATACTTTACCCCAATCAGGTTGAATGTAGTGTTTCCGACTCCTTTAAAGGCAAATTTGAAACCGCAGATTACCCCAAAAGTTTCCCCAACTCCAGTAAAATACACCTCAGCTATCCAAGAACCGATGGCAAGGGCACCGTAAAAGTAACTTGGATGGATGGCGGACTGCTACCTGAAAGACCAGATGAAATGGGCGATGACGAAGCCTTGGGCAACTGGGATGGTGGCGTTCTTTTTATAGGAACCAAAGGAAAACTATTGGCAGATTGCTATGGGGCCAACCCAAGACTGCTCCCGCTAACGCTTAACGAGCAATTTGAAGTGGAGGAAACCATTGCACGTGTACCGGAAGGACATTACCTACAATGGGTAAACGCTTGTATGGCAGGTTACGGCAATGCCGAGACCAGCTCATCCTTTGATTACGCCGGTCCGTTTACAGAGAGTATCCTTATTGGAAACCTAGCTCTTAAAGCCTATTTTGAAGTAGACCCCAATGCCGATAAATCCAGTTTCTGGGGCGGCTCCAAATACAACGGCAGAAAACGCCTATTGTGGGATGCCGAAAACATGAAGGTTACCAATTTTGAACCTGCCAACAAATATGTAAAACGCA
>CAXAVP010000051.1:0-19924 GCA_963972175.1 uncultured Arenibacter sp. | reverse complement strand
GATTGGGAGGTAGTGGAGTAGTTCTTAATTGGGTTTTCCAATACCAATTTGTTGGGGATATAAACTAAATTATTATCAGGTTGTTTTATGGTAACGGCCCGTAGGTCAATGTCGATTACCTCCCCGGAAAAATCATTGCTTTCTATCCAGTCCCCAAATTTAATGTGTTTTATATAGGACAATACAATCCCAGAAAAGGTATTGGCCAAAGCACCCTGCAGGGCCAACCCTACGGCAAGTCCGGCAACACCAGCACCAGCTAAGATAGTGTTGAGGGTTTTGCTTAGGTCCAGTATTCCTAAAACAAAAAATAAACCTGTAAGAATAACCAAAACCGAAAGTAATTTGGCTATGACATTCTTCATGGATTTTTGAAGGCTACTTTTTTTCAGTAGCTTCCAAGTGAGTTTGGTAACATATTTAGAAAGAATTATTACGATTATAAATACGACCGAGGCTAGAATGATATTGGGTAAATTTACTATTAGGCTGTCTAACCACGAGGATAATCTATTGAGCATTTTGCTCCAAGCATCGTTTATTTTTAAGTCCATAGTGAAGGTGTTTGCCAATAATTCCAAATGTTCAAAGGAAAATTCTAGGGTCTTTAGGGCAATATATGCAGGAATTTTTAAATAGAAAAATGGCTCCGATAAAAAAAGGGTCTCGGAACCATTTTAAAACAACCAACCTAATCATCTATATCTTAAAATGAAATACCTTTTCTTCTAATTTTAAGATAAATTATACTATTTAAGCGACTTAAGTTTAAGAACTTGTATAGTAAGTCTATCCATAGTATTACAGTGACCCTTTTCTTTGAAACAAATTTATTGGCTTCCCATAGCTTATCCGTCCTGTATTCCAAATATTCTTGACGCTAATGGAGTGTGGGGTTTTATAAGTGTCTTATAATCAGCTCCTATTTGATGTGTTTTACCTAAAACCCACCAAGACGGGTTTTTTTGCAATGGAACTATTACCTACCTTTAGGTAAGCGGTAAATTGGATGTATTATGATAAAATCCATATTAAAATATCTTAAAAAAATCTATGGGCGAGTGCTTCGGAGTATAGCCTTTTACCCTGTACTTATATCCGTGGTGTTTTTTTTAATGGCTTTGTTATTGTTGCAGTTCGAGACCATAGATCTTTCTAAGTCGCTCAAAGAAAAGGTTCCATATTTTTTTATAAAGGACAAAGAAACCTCTCGGGCCATATTGACTACCTTGATATCTGGTGTGCTCTCATTAACAGTTTTTAGTTTTACCATGGTAATGGTGGTACTGAGTCAGGCTTCCACTAATTTTTCGCCCCGATTGCTGCCCGGTTTGGTTTCCAACAAACGGCATCAAATCATTTTAGGGGTATATATAGGATCTTTGCTATATGGCATACTTGTTTTAATTGTACTTGGAGCCCGGGAGGTGGATGCCAATTCCGTTGGACTTTCAACAATGTTGGCTGCGGTGTTGGGAGTGTTATGCGTGGGACTGTTTGTTTACTTTATACACAGTATCTCTACAGCTGTACAAATAAATAATATTATAGACAACATTTTTCGGTCTAGTTCAAAATACATGGAGAGGGAGTCCAATCCGCAAGTTAATTCCCACCTTGGATTACAAGAATTTGAAATGACCAATGGTACAACCATCAGGGCTCATATGTCTGGCTACTTCCGAGGTTTCGACGAGAATTTTATTGGGGATTCCCTGCTGGAGCAAGGCCTTACTATAGAGGTGTTGCCTTATGTGGGGGAGCGGGTTTGGGAAGGAATGCCGGTATTGGGTATAAGACAGTCTATCGCGGATGAGGAATTGGGGAAATTGTCACTTTGTCTTCATTTGTCCAAGAGTAGAACGGATTTGGGAAATGGACTGGGGGGAGCAATCAAACTTATGGAAATAGCGGTGAAGGCAATGTCTCCCGGCATTAATGACCCAGGTACGGCAATCAATGCTATAAATAACCTTGTACCCTTACTAATTAAAATGATGAGGCTACCCAATAAAACCTCCATTTCTTTAAAGGAAGGCAAACTTGTTCTGGTGCGGAATAATATTTTGGCCAAGGACCTTTTACAATTATTGGTACAACCTATCCGATTGTATTCCAAAAAGGATAGTTCCGTAGTTAAATCACTTTTAGATGCCTTGGCATATGCAGAAAGAGACACGGAAATTTCAGCTGTAAATAAGGAAGCGCTCCAAGAGGAGATGGAGGCATTAAAAATGGATGTAGTAGACAATATAGACAACAAGTTAGATAGGGAAAGACTTATAAAAACCTTCCCAAAGAGTATCAATACATAATGTTAAACAGGCTTTTCTAAATTTTTTGGAAAGCATAAAAAGTCACTAATGGAATATATAGAATCGATAAACCCATACACAGGGGAGACACTGAACAAGTATAAAATGTTATCCGATAAGGAGATTAGTGTTGTTCTGGACAACGCAGGAGGCTGTTATCAGGAATGGAAAGAAAAAAGTGTGGAACACAGGGCGGCACTCCTAAAAAAATTAAGTTCCTTGTTATTACAGAAAAAAGAGAATTATGCCATGCTTATGTCCAAGGAAATGGGCAAACCTCTTAAACAGGGAATTTCCGAAATTGAAAAATGTGCATGGGCCTGTGATTTTTATGCCAAGAATGCGGTTCAGTTTTTATCTGATGACCTGATTGAAACAGAGGCGGACGAAAGTTTTATCAGTTATGACCCCTTAGGATGCATATTGGCGGTTATGCCATGGAATTTTCCTTTTTGGCAGGTTATCCGCTTTGCGGCACCAACCTTAACCGCTGGTAATACGGTACTTTTAAAACATGCCAGTAATGTTCCTGGCTGCGCAACGGTGCTTCAGGAATTGTTCTTGGAGGCGGGTTACCCTGAGGGTTGCTTTCAGCGTATTTTTGTTGGCCATGAGCAATTGGACTCAATTGTTGCCTGCCCTATTGTTCAAGGGGTAACCTTGACGGGTAGTGAAAAAGCGGGAAGGGCAATTGCGGCAATGGCAGGAAAGTATTTGAAAAAAACGGTAATGGAACTCGGAGGTAACAACGCATGCATTGTATGGGAGGATGCTGATTTGGACCAATATATGGATACCATGGTTATGGCCCGTATGCAGAATACCGGTCAGAGCTGTATTGCAGCCAAAAGGTTCATAGTGGTAGATGAAATTTATTCGGAATTTTTGATGAGGTTCCGGGATAAAATAAGTGCCCTAAAAACGGGTGATCCACTGCAAATGGATACGGAAATAGGGGTTATGGCCAGGGAAGACCTCGCTGTAGATCTGTCGCGGCAGGTGTCAGATTCCATTGATTTGGGCGCCAAGGTATATTATGGAAACAAAAGGGAGGCTGCCTTTTATGAACCAACTATATTGACCGAAGTGACCCCAGGAATGCCAGCTTTTAACGAGGAGCTTTTTGGGCCAGTGGCAAGTGTAATTAAGGCAAGTAATAGACGGGACGCTATAGGGTTGGCCATGGAATCTAAATTTGGTCTGGGAACTATGTTGTTTACCCAGGATAGCGATGCGGCCATGGCTTGTATTTCGGATATTCCTGACGGGGCCTTTTTTATTAACGAATTGGTAAAATCCGATCCTCGATTGCCATTTGGGGGCACAAAAGCATCCGGATATGGTAGAGAATTATCTATGGAAGGAATGTTGGAGTTTGTAAATAAAAAGACCGTGTATTTTAAAAAGTAGGAGACATATTATATCCAGAACTTTTTTTTCATCCTCACAAAACCAATAATAAAACATATGTAGGAGATCAATATCAAGGCTAGGTGTATCCTTCTAAGATGTATATATTCGGTATAAAGGCTTAGGTAGCTCTGATATCTGGAAGCTTTTATAGGGAAGTACCCGGCGTAAAAAATAAATAGGCCAATACTGATCCATTTAATGCCGGTATACCTAAAATCCAGTTTATCCTTAGCATTGCGGTGGTCAAGGAAGAAGAGTACAATACACATCACCATTATAATGGCTCCAGTTAAGTAACTGTACATCTGTGCTTCCAATTTAAAATCTTGAAAGAATGGATTTATGGCCGATAGAATAAGAAACAATGACCCACCGGCAACTACAATATTTTTATAGATAGGGTTGTTGATGTATTTCCAATATACAAAGAAGAAATAACTAAAGAAAATGATATTATAGATGTTATAAATTATCACATTGTGCCTGGCATAGGAAGAGAAAATAGCAATATGGTATACCTCATAATTTCTGGTAATATGTCCCAATACCTCCGTTAACAAAGTGTACATAAGAAGTATTGGGAAATATTTCAATGGGGTACTAAAGTATTTTGGATACTTTATAAGGGCCATGACAAGGGTTAGGGCATAAACGGGCTCGCTGGCATTTTCTAAAAAAGTATCCAATTGTTGCATTTTGTGATATGTTGTAATGGAAATTTTGTTAATCCTCGTGATAAGGCGGAGGGGTCATATTGGACTCATTGATTATTAGACTTTTGTCTTTTGCGTAAAACATGGGCGTGACAGCGCTGGGTAAGAAAGAAGCCTCGGACTTTCGTTCGCTTTGTTGTTGCATATCCGAATCTTTTCCTTTTTTGGGATTTAGATTATCAGTTAATAGTACGGGAACATTTTTGCCATCGTCCTCTTCCCTAATATAAAACCCGTAATCCCTATCGTCTTCTGTTTTTATAGTGGGGATTATAAAGAAGGAATTTTGTTTGGGATGTTTAATTTCCCTTCCGTCTTCGAAGGTTTTTTTATCCGGGTAGTTAGAAAAGTAAAACCGTAGTGTAGAAATTTCCACATTGGCCTTTTTGGCTTCCTGTTCAATATAGGCAAGGTAATCTTTAATGGTACTGTAGTCATAATACCCAAAACGCGCCACATCAAATTTTTTCTCAGGGGCTTGTTCATTTTCAAATTTCTCTATTAAGCCTACCCTGCGTTCACCATAGGCGTCATACATGGTTTTGGCTTGGGCAACGCTAACAATTTGTTTGGGGGCGGTAACTTCCGATACTTCCTCTTCCGTTACTGGTTTTTTTTCTTTTTTGGTTTCACATGACAGAAATCCGAAAACAATTAGGGATGTTAAAAATAATTTCAAGAAATTTTTCCTTTGGTTTGTCATAAGATGGGTTTTTACAAGTTTTTTCTTTGAATAAATGATGCATTTATGAGTAGGCTTGGGGGAAAACCCTTGTTAAAATTAAATGTTAAATTAAACATTATTGCATAGCTACAAAAATTTCAAGGGCTTAGGAGGCATTTTTTTTTTGCAGTATTATGAGATAAAAAAAATCCCATTTGATCGCTAAACCAAATGGGATTTAAACTATTCCCTTTATTTAAAGGGTATACAGGCAGTAATTATTGATTCATTGTCATCAAAAATTCCTCGTTGTTTTTTGTTTGCTTAAAACGTTGCTCAATAAATTCCATTGCTTCCACAGGGTTCATATCGGCCAAATATTTTCTCATGATCCACATTCTCTGAATGGTATTTTCGTCCAACAACAGATCATCACGCCTAGTACTAGAGGAGGTAAGGTCAATGGCAGGGAATATTCTTCTGTTGGATATTTTTCTATCCAATTGTAATTCCATGTTACCGGTTCCCTTGAATTCCTCAAAAATCACCTCATCCATTTTGGATCCGGTTTCTGTAAGTGCAGTGGCAATTATAGATAATGATCCTCCGCCTTCGATATTACGGGCTGCACCAAAGAAACGCTTAGGTTTATGAAGGGCATTGGCATCCACACCACCACTTAAAACCTTTCCAGAAGCAGGTTGTACCGTGTTGTACGCACGCGCTAGACGAGTGATGGAATCCAGTAGGATCACTACATCATGTCCGCACTCTACCAAGCGCTTGGCTTTCTCCAATACAATATTGGCAACCCTAACATGTTCTGTTGCTTCTTTATCAAATGTTGAGGCCACTACTTCTCCGCGAACGTTGCGTTGCATATCGGTAACTTCTTCTGGGCGCTCATCTATGAGAAGGATAATTTGGTATACCTCTGGATGATTGGCTGCAATACCATTTGCGATATCCTTTAGGAGCATTGTCTTACCTGTTTTAGGTTGAGAAACAATCATGCCCCTTTGTCCTTTTCCAATGGGTGAGAATAAGTCTATGATCCTCGTGGAAATGGTGCTTTGTCTTTCTGCTAAGTTAAATTTCTCTTGAGGGAATAAAGGTGTTAAATGCTCAAAAGCTACCCTGTCCCTTACTACTTGTGGGTCAACCCCATTAATTTTATTCACCTTAATAAGGGGGAAATATTTTTCGCCTTCCTTAGGTGGGCGAACGTTACCAAGAACGGTATCCCCGGTCTTAAGTCCAAATAGTCTTATCTGCGATTGGGAAACATAAATATCGTCCGGTGAGGAAAGGTAATTGTAGTCGGAAGATCTTAAGAATCCGTATCCGTCCTGCATAATATCCAAAACACCTTCGCTTTCTATAATACTATCAAACTCAAACTCAGGTTCTTTGTATTTATTCCTAAGGTCTTTGTCAAAATTACTATTGTTCTTGTCCGAACCGCCCTTTTGATGGTGGGTGTTTTTTTTATGCTGAGGTTTATTGTTTTGTTGGGTGTTCTGTTGCGAACTGGTCTTGGGGTGCTCTTTTTTTCCTTGATTGGATTTGTTATGCTGCCTTGGTTTGCGTTCTGGCTTTTGTTCTTCCTTTTTATCTTCAGTTGTGGGGGCAGGAGCCGGACTAGAGGACGTTTCTTGATCCGCTTTGGTGTCCTTGCTCTCTTCTTTCTTTGGGACAGGAGACTTGGTTTCTTGTGCTTGTGGCTTTGCCTTCACAATCCTGGACCTTTTGGGTTTGGGTGCCGGCTTGTCCTCTTCAGTAGACTTTTCGGTCCTTGCCTCTACAATTTTCGGGTTCGACGCCTGTACATCCAAAATTTGATAGACCAAATCCAGCTTCTTCAAAGTTTTAAACTTGGCTACATTTAGTCCCTTGGCTATCTCTTGAAGCTCAGGAAGCTTTTTTGATTTTAAATCTGAAATCTCAAACATTAAGTGTTGAATAAATTATACTTATTACGAAAATATGAAGTGTATGTTGTTCTTGTCTTGGATAATATAAAGGGAATGAAATCCCCTTTTGGTAAGTATTCTGACTTATAACGAAGCAATATTACAAATTATTTTCAATATTTTGGGGATAATTTTTAAAAAGACACTTATTTTTGCGTCAAAAATTGGTTTAAAGAGCATGATTCAAAGAATACAGACAGTTTATTTAATGGTAGTTATACTATTGGGAGCGGTTCTTCCGTTCTTTGTAAATCTGTGGTCCGACGCTGCTGGAAATGAAATTTTTGCCGAAAATGAGGTGTTTATTTCAATTGCTTTTTATATTATTGCAGTACTTGCGCTTGTAGCCATAGTATTATTTAAAAATAGGAAGAAACAATTTGTGGTAAACAGATTGAATATAATATTGAATCTTTTTTTACTAGGATTTTTCGTTTTCCGATCGCTAAATTTATCCGGAGAGACCTACGTTTCTGAGAAGGGTATTGGGATGCTGATTCCTGTATTTTCTATCGTTTTTTTAGTCCTGGCCAACAGGGCGATCAAAAAGGATGAAGATCTTGTAAAATCTGTTGATCGATTGCGTTAAGCCTAACATCTTAGTAGTATTAGTGCGTTAAACCCGGGGTAGTGCCCGGGTTTTTTATGGAATAAAACGGCCATGCAACTCTTGCATTTCCCCTTTTTGGATCAGGAACAATTGTTGTGTTTAAGTCAAAATTGTGATTATAAACAATTGTTTTCTTTTTTTTAATATTTCTTCTATTTATTTGGAAGAATTGAACAAAACTTAGGCTATATGTATTCTTTCATTGTAGAAACAACAAAGAAATGGCCTATTTTTAAATTTCGTCTTAAATCAAGTGGTTTCCACAATGGACTGGGGAAGCCGTCCAAAGAGCATTTCACCGAAGTGAAAGCGGCCTGGACGGTGCGGCCGTGTAAAGTGCGTAGATTTAAAGAAATTTAAAAGCAGCCTAGCGTTTTTTGGTTCGTTTTTTGGGCGATGCAAAAAATGAACAAATAGCAACACTAGGCTAGCTAAGTATATTTTTATCCAATTCGCACACAACTTTTGGGATTGATCCCCCTTTTTTTAGGAGTCTATGGAGTATAGCCTTTGATAGATGAAATTGAAGATCATCCCCTTTTACCCAATTCTATAATCTCTAGATCCTTTATATTTTCCTTGTCAATAACGAATCGCAACATGGTCCGCATTTGATGAAATCCATGAATACCACAAGCACCAGGATTCATATGTAAGAGATTTAATTTTTTGTCCCACATAACTTTAAGGATATGGGAGTGCCCGGAAATAAATAGTTTGGGAGGGTTATTTTTGATCTCTTCCCTAATTCGTACATTGTATTTATAGGGGTAGCCACCAATATGGGTTATCCAAACATCAACATCTTCACATTTAAACCTGTTGTCCAATGGGAATTCCAATTGTAATATATGGTCATCTATATTACCATAGACCCCTCTTAGTGGTTTAATTTTTCGCAAACTGTCCACAACCTCTAAATTACCGATGTCTCCGGCATGCCATATTTCATCGGCTTCTTTGGCATACTTTAGGATTTTTTCGTCTATATGTCCGTGGGTGTCCGATAACAACAGTATTTTTTTCATAGTAAGCCTTAATTATATTTTTGTATTGGTTCTGGCGTTGTCAAAGGTAGTGGTTTCAGTGTTCTAATTAAATAAAGAGGTCTATAGTGGTTGGCTCAATAGCGGTTGGGTGATTTTCTATGATAGGCTTATTTATTTCTCCTCAATAACAAGTATCTTTGGCAACCATAATTAGATAATATACTTTTGAGGTATTTCGTTCAATTTTCTTATAACGGCAAAAAGTATCATGGCTGGCAAAAGCAGCCAAACGCTTTGACGGTGCAAGAGGTTTTGGAGAAAGCATTTTGCTTACTACTAAAAGAGCCCATTTTATTGACTGGAGCGGGCCGTACCGATGCCGGTGTTCATTCAATGGAAATGTATGCTCACTTTAATTCCCAAGCGGTATTTAATTGTGAGGAATTAAAGTATCGTCTAAATGCCTTTTTGCCCGATGATATTGCGGTGAAAGCAATCTTTAAGGTACATGGGGATGCGCACGCCCGTTTTGATGCCTTGGAACGCGTATACGAATATTGGGTAGTACAGGAAAAAAATCCATTTTTGACCGATTCAGCATATTATGTGAAATATCCGTTAAATGTTGAGAAGATGAACCAAGCTGCCACTATTTTAGTGGATCATAGGGATTTTGAATGTTTTTCCAAATCCAATACGGACGTTAAAACCTATATCTGTGATGTGCGAGGTGCCCAATGGGAACGTAAGGGAGATAAACTGGTTTTTACCATTAGAGCGGATAGATTTTTACGCAATATGGTGCGTGCTATTGTAGGAACCCTCTTGGATGTAGGGATGGGCAAATCGTCCATGACAGACGTAATCGCTATATTGGATAGTGGGGATAGGAGTAGGGCAGGGGTATCTGTGCCCGCACATGGATTATATTTAACAGCAATTAAATACCCAGAAATAAGTATTGAGCACAATGGATAAGGATACGGGAAAAGCATTTGATTTTAGATTGTTTAAACGATTGTTGCGGCATGTAAGACCTTACTTAATAACCTTCTATGGTGTTGTCTTGGCGGCAATATTGCTATCGGCCTTTGCCGTACTTACGCCAATTTTGGTTGGGGAGGTGGTAGATAATGCCATTACGAACAAAGACAGTGATAAACTTCTGATGTTGACCATGGCCATGTTGGGTACCTTAATTGGTGAGGTATTGAGTCAGCTGTATTTTAACTACTACGCCAATTGGTTGGGTGAATCCGTTATCATGGATATCAGGATCAAGCTTTTTGATCACCTTATGGGGTTTAAAATGAAATATTATGACAATTCCTCCATAGGGCTATTGGTGACTCGTGCGGTGACCGATATGCAGCGTATTGGGGAGATTTTTAGTCAAGGTTTTTTTGTAATCGTATCAGACCTTTTAAAAATGCTGGTTGTGGCAGTGGTGATGTTGGTTGCCAATTGGAAGTTGTCCCTTATCGTTTTTGCAGTTTTGCCCATTATTCTATATGCTACAAGATTGTTTCAAAAAGCCATGAAGGTTGCTTTTATTGAAGTGAGGGCACAGGTCTCCAACCTAAATTCCTTTGTACAAGAGCGTATTACGGGAATGAAGATAGTGCAGTTGTTTACCAGGGAAGAAATAGAAAAGGAAAAGTTTAGAAAAATTAATGAAAAACATCAAAATGCCTGGCTAAAAACAGTTTGGTACAATTCTATTTTTTTTCCGGTGGCCGAAATTGTTTCTTCTATAACCGTGGGCTTGATTGTTTGGTACGGGGGACTTCAAAATGTTGCCAACATAAGTAGGGAAGAATACGGTACCATTTTTATGTTCATATTGCTTTCCAGTATGTTGTTCCGACCTCTCCGTCAAATTGCCGATAAGTTCAATACCTTGCAAATGGGGATGGTTGCCGCCAATAGGGTGTTCAAAATATTGGATACCAGTAGCAATATTGAAGACCTTGGGACCCTAGAAAAGCAGGAGGTGGAGGGGCGTATAGAGTTTAAAGACGTACGTTTCGGTTATTTGGAAGATGAAGAAGTGCTGCACGGTATATCGTTCAACGTAAATGCAGGGGAAACCATAGCCATAGTTGGGGCTACGGGAGCAGGAAAATCAACTATAATTAACTTGCTCAACCGTTTTTATGAAATTAATTCCGGAGCTATTTTGGTTGATGGGGTCAATATTAAGGACTATAAATTAAATTCCTTAAGGTCTAAAATTGCCGTGGTACTGCAAGACGTATTCTTGTTCGCCGACACTATTGCCAATAATATTTCCTTGAAGAACCAGGATATTACCCTGGAAGTAATGGAACAGGCGGCTGAGCAAATTGGGGTACATGAGTTTATTTCCAGTCTTCCCCAAGGGTATTCTTATAATATCAAGGAAAGAGGGACCATGCTATCCAGTGGTCAGCGACAACTCATAGCTTTCTTAAGGGCCTATGTCAGCAATCCCAGTATATTGGTGCTGGACGAAGCTACTTCATCTGTAGATACTTATTCTGAGCAGTTGATACAGCGTGCCACGGAAAAAATAACCGAGGGTCGCACCTCTATTATAATTGCACACCGACTGGCAACAATAAAAAAAGCAGATAGGATTTTGGTTATGCAAGATGGAAAGATTGTGGAAACGGGTACCCATAAGGAGTTGTTACGTAAAAAGGGCTATTATCAAAATCTATATGAATCGCAATTCCTGGCCGAAGAGGTGGCCTAATATTTGGATATAGCAATTGGACTACATAAGGTCTGCCTTGATTAAGCTGGTCAATTCGGACAGGTCCTTATAAAGAACAAATTCCCCATTTTTTATATAGGAGATTAAACCGGTTTCCTCACTGACTATTAGTGCCAACGAATCTGTTTTTTCGGTAATGCCAACGGCAGCACGGTGCCTTAAGCCGAAACGGAGGGGTATGGTGCGCTCGTTTGAGACGGGGAGTATTACCCTGGTTGCTACAATAAAGTTGTCCTCAATAATAGCTGCCCCATCGTGCAAGGGACTGTTCTTATAGAAAATGCTTTCCAAAATGGGCTGGGTAATCTCAATGTACATTTTGTCGCCTGTAGATTTAACAAAGTCCAATGAGTTATTTCTTGCAATAACAATTAAAGCTCCGGTTTTTGAGTTTCCCATTTTTTCACAGGCCGCCACAATAGCATCTACATTGGTGCCTATAGTGAGACCATCTTCCTTTAAAAATTTAAAGTGTTTTAGGAAGTTGCGTTTGGAAGCAAGATTGGTGGAACCTACCATTAGAAGGAATTTCCTGATTTCTTGTTGAAAAACAATAATCAAGGCAATTAACCCCACTTGCATAAAGCCTCCTACCATGCTACTGATCATTTTCATTTCCAAGACTTCGGTAAGTTTCCAAAAGCCCCAAATAATAACGATACCTATAAAAATATTAATAGCCACCGTACCCCTAACCAATTGGTAGACATAATACAAAAGCACGGCCACCAAAAAGATGTCCAAAATATCAGTAATACTAAAATCTAGAAAGTTTAAAAAATCCAAGGCTGTGGTTTTTGTAAAAATAGGAAAAAGGCCAGTACTGCAAATTAAATTAATAAAAAATGTTTCCGGTAGTTTTACGCTAAATTTTCCAATACAGACAATTATGAGGGGGGGGTCCTTTATTTTGTGTCAATAGCATTATACAGGGCAATACATTGCATAGCCTCCTTTACATCGTGTACCCTTAGAATTTTGGAACCTTGGGCCAAGGCGTACATATGCAAGGCCGTAGTGCCGTTTAGGGCTTCATTGGGAGTGTTTTGCAATAGTTTGTAAATCATGGATTTTCTACTGATACCGGTAAGTACAGGTAGATCTAACTGCTGTAATAAGCTGAATTTTTTTAGTACTTCATAATTCTGTTCCAAGGTTTTTGCAAAACCAAAACCAGGGTCTATAATAATATCCTGAATCCCTGCTTCCCGGGCCAAGGCTATTTTTTCTGAGAAATAAAAAAGCATTTCGCCAAGCAGGTCCTTATAATATGTTTTATGTTGCATGCTGTTGGGGTCTCCCCTCATATGCATCAAAATATACGGGGACTGGTATTTACCTACAGTAGATATCATTTTGGAGTCTAAATTACCGGCCGATATGTCATTTATGATGGCGGCACCATGTTTTAGACATTCTTCGGCAACAGTGCTTCTAAAGGTGTCTATAGAGAGTATAATATCGGGGAAGTGTTGTAGTAGCAGTTTTACAATAGGAACAATACGTGCCAACTCCTCTTTTTCCGATACATGATCGGCACCCGGTCTAGAACTATAAGCGCCCACGTCTATAAAAGTGGCTCCATACAGCAACATGGAATTCACCTTTTTCAATAGGTCATCCTCACTTTTGTAGCTTCCCCCGTCATAAAAGGAATCGGGTGTAATATTAAGTATCCCCATAACTTTTGGGGTGCTCAGATCAATTAATTGTCCTTTGCAGTTTAAGGTCATATTATTTTTGATATAAAATGGGGCAAAACTTTGGGAAGTTAAGTTTAAACCTCGATTTTTGAATAGTTTAAAATTTTAAGCGAAATTTACACAAATTTGAAACATTAAATGCACAATACCTCGGAGCAATACAATGCCGTTATTAAAATTTGTAGGGATCTCTTCCTAAAAAAAATGCAAGATTACGGCAGTGCATGGCGAATTCTACGACTTCCCTCACTTACAGATCAGTTATATATTAAGGCGCAGCGTATAAGGGGCTTGCAGGAAAAAGAAGTGCACAAGGTAGATGAGGGGGAAGTTTCCGAATTTATTGGGATAATCAATTACTCCGTTATGGCCTTGATCCAGATTGAAAAGGGGATTGTGGACCAGCCCGACCTTTCTGCTACGGAGGCAATCGACCTTTTTGATAAGCATATTTCCATTACCAAGACATTGATGGAAAATAAGAATCACGACTATGGGGAAGCATGGCGGGAAATGAGGGTGAGTTCATTGACCGACTTAATTCTACAAAAGTTGTTGCGGGTTAAGCAAATAGAAAACAACAAGGGCAAGACATTGGTAAGTGAAGGTATAGATGCCAATTATCAGGATATGATTAATTATGCCGTTTTTGCAATGATACACCTAGGGGTGGCAGAAAAGGCTTGAGAGTTTGCTAGTTAATGACGTGGATTAGAAAGGTAACCTACCTGCGGTATTGGGAAGGTTCTATTAAAAAGGAATATAGTAAAATATGAAATATATAGTGACGCTAAGCCGCATTATTGTGGGGCTATTATTTATCATAAGTGGATTTATAAAATTAAACGACCCGGTTGGGTTTTCTTTTAAACTGGAGGAATATTTTAGTCCGGGCGTACTTGATTTGGAATTCTTAATGCCCTATGCCTTGGCAATCTCTATTTTGGTAGTCATTGCAGAGGTACTGTTAGGGGTGATGCTATTGGTGGGATTTCGTATCAAGGTTACGTTATGGAGCCTTTTGGCCATGATTGTGTTTTTTACCTTCCTTACTTTTTATTCAGCATATTTTAATAAGGTAACCGATTGCGGCTGTTTTGGGGACGCCATAAAACTAACACCTTGGGAATCTTTTACAAAGGACGTTATTTTATTGGTGCTCATTGTAATACTTTTGCTGGGTATCAATTCTATTAAATCGCCATTAGGGGAAGGAGGAAAAAGACTTATTGTGGGGGTTAGTTTATTGGCTAGTGCTATCTTTGCGTATTACGTACTTAACCATTTGCCTGCAATAGATTTTAGGCCCTATAAAATTGGGGCTAATATAGAGGAGGGTATGAGTGTGCCCGAAGGTGCTCCAGTGGCTATATTTGATTATAGCTGGAAGTTCAATGTAAATGGTGAAGAGAAGGTTATTGTTACCAATGGGGATTATCCTTCGGTGGATGGTGAGTTTATAGGCGTTGAGACCGAAGAGGTTCAAAAGGGATATGAACCTCCTATACATGATTTTAGCATAGAAAAAGATGGGGAGGATTTTGCGGCCGCTCTTTTACAGGAGCCTAAGTTGGTGATGGTGATAGCTTATGATTTGGCAAAGAGTCAATACAGTGCTTTTGAAGAGGTAAAAGAGTTGACCGATAAGGCCATGAAAGAAGGGTATAAGGTAATTGGCATGTCGGCTTCCGGATCAGGGTATACCCAAAAAATTAAAAAGGAGTATCAGCTGGGTTTCGATTTTTATTTTACGGATGAAACCACTTTAAAGACCATAGTTCGTTCCAATCCCGGAGTACTGGTTTTGGAAAAAGGAACCATTGTCCAAAAGGTACATTATAACGACTTGGAGGATTTGGAGTTTAATTAGACGGTAATTCAAATTCATGAAGTAAAACAGTAATTAATCATATAAAGAAAGAACAATATAAATAGGTGTAAAATGAGAAGTAAAATAGTAGCAGGGAATTGGAAAATGAATAAGAACCTTGGGGAAACGAAAGTGTTGTTGACAGAACTTTCCGCTAAGCTTCCAGAAACACAGGCAGAAGTTATGGTAGCCCCTACTGCTGTGAACCTGGCCTCGGCAGTAACACAATTGGATTCTTCAACTATCCAAGTGATAGCGCAGAATATGCACTTTGCAGAAAATGGTGCCTTTACGGGTGAGATCTCTGCAGACATGCTTTTGGGAGTAGGAGTGGATACTGTAATTATAGGACACTCTGAAAGAAGGGCTTATTTTGGTGAAACAGATGAAATATTGGCCAAAAAAGTAGTAGCTGCTCTGGCTAAGAATATGAGGGTGATGTTTTGTTTTGGGGAAGAATTGGAGGACCGCAAGTCTGGAAATCATTTTAATGTGGTAGAAAGCCAATTAAAAAATGCCCTGTTTGCCTTGGATGCCGCAGATTGGAGCAAGATTATCCTGGCCTATGAGCCTGTATGGGCAATAGGTACTGGGGAAACAGCCTCACCAGAGCAAGCGCAGGAAATGCATGCCTTTATCCGCAAAACGATTACAGAGGCCTATGATGCAAGTGTAGCCAACAAGGTTTCCATATTGTACGGAGGTAGTGTAAAACCGGCCAATGCCGTCGAAATATTCTCTAAGCCAGATGTAGATGGAGGTTTAATAGGAGGAGCATCTTTGGTAGCGGACGACTTTGTTGCCATTATAGAGGCAATAGGATAAGGTCTATAAGATTTATTTTAAAGTAATTATAGGTCCAAATTTATCCATTAAGTGATTATGGGCCTAAAGAGTACAGTTGCCCGTTGATCCGTTAACGGGCATTTTTCCTTATAAGGGGCGAACAAAAAGAAAATATAATATGTCGAATCCTATATATTTAGAGTATAATTTTAAGGTAGATCCGGTGCAGCCAGCTTCCGATATTCTTATTGCCGAGTTGGGCAATGTGCTATTTGAAAGTTTTGTGGAAACAGAAAATGGTATTCAGGCTTATATAAAGAAAGAAGATTGGCATACGGGAATCTTGGACCATATACAGATACTGGAAAATCCTTTGTTTACAATAACCTATGAATTTAAGGAAATAGAACAGGAGAATTGGAACGCTACCTGGGAGAGCAATTTTAAACCAATCCTTGTTAGCGATAAATGTGTGGTAAGGGCACCTTTTCATGAAAAGCCGCAGGTTGATTTCGATATTGTTATAGAGCCTAAAATGAGCTTTGGTACCGGACATCATGAAACCACCCATATGATGTTGCAGTTTATTTTGGATCACAATTTTAAAGGTAAATCTGTCCTGGATATGGGTTGTGGAACCGGGGTGTTGGCCATTTTGGCTTCCATGAAGGGAGCTGCCCAAATAGATGCTATAGACATAGACAATTGGTGCTACCTCAACGCTATGGAAAATGTGGAGCGTAACCATTGTAAGCAAATAAAGGTACATGAGGGTACTGCAGAGCTATTGGTAGACCAAAAGTACGATATTGTTATAGCCAACATAAATAGGAACATTTTAATGGAAGACCTTCCGCGCTACGTTAACTGTTTAAATAAAGGAGGGATAGTCTTTTTGAGTGGGTTTTATGAGGAGGACATTGCTATGATAACGGAAAAATGTGCGGGATTAGGGTTGAAGTTCGAAAAAAATCTTAAAAAGAATAATTGGGTTGCCGTAAAATACGTATTTTAGAAGGTATTAAAATTGAATTCTATGAGTACCAGGGAAAAAGTCTTGGAAGAATTACTTTTGGAGGAGGATATCGTAAAGCAAAATGAAATTGTTTTGTTCAATGATGACGTCAACACTTTTGATCACGTTATTGATACATTGATCAAGACCTGTGATCACACGCCCGAACAAGCAGAGCAGTGCGCCTTAATTGTGCACTACAATGGTAAGTGTACCGTTAAGACTGGGGAATATAATGATCTAGAGCCCCGTTGTGGTAAGCTTTTACAGGCGGGACTAAGTGCTGAAATTGTTTAATCTGAAGTTTGGTGATTGGAATCTTTCCAATAAGTAGCGTATTTCAAAACCTAGCAAAGCATTTAATTATAGGACCATGCCTTATCTGCAGTAATGTGGATCAAGGTTTTGTGGCCAATTCTTAAAATAATACCCTTTTAGCTAAACAAGTTTTTAAAATAAGCCCACATTATAACCTATTTCTTCAGCACTGGTAATATACGGAAAAAGCCCAGGGACCAGCGATTAGTGTGGTAAATTGTTTTTTAGGACACCATATACAAAAGTTCCTAAAATGGCTGCAGCTATTACAATAAACATACTAAATACCCCACTGCCTACTAGTATGTACATGGGGCCAGGGCAAGCACCTGCCAAAGCCCATCCCAATCCGAAGATGGTTCCGCCAACAAGATACCTAATAAGTCCCTTTTCTTTTATTGCTAATTGAATAGGCTTGCCTTCTAAACTTCTTAATTGGGATTTTTTAATCAATGCAATGGAGATTACCCCAAGAAGTACGGCAGAACCAATGATTCCGTACATATGGAATGATTGGAACTTAAACATTTCATAGATGCGGTACCAGGATACTGCTTCGGATTTTACCAAAACAATCCCGAAAAAGATGCCTACCAATAAAAATTTTAAAAATTTCATATTTTCTACGTTTCAATATATGTTGGCCGCTACATTTGGGCCACTACTAACATGATGTTGTTTTTATAAGAGGAAAGGGTCAAATGAAAGTCTTGCCTTTATTGCCACTTCCCTACTTTCCATAATAATACTACTACCCAAAAATAATCGGGAGCATAAAATATGTCGTTAGAAGACCTCCAATAAAGAAACCTATAACCGCAATAAGCGAAGGTAGTTGTAGGTTGCTTAAACCGGTAATGGCATGTCCGGAGGTACAGCCACCGGCATATCTGGTCCCAAATCCAACAAGAAACCCGGCAATAATCAAAATAGACATACCCTTAAGGCTTAGTACATTGTCCCAATCATAGATCTCTGGAGGTAAAAGTGACTCGCCTATACTGCTAAACCCTAATTTTTCCAAATCCGAAATAGTAGCTGGATTTAAGGCCATGGTAGAACCATCGGATAGGTATTGGGAGGCAATAAAACCTCCTATGACCGCTCCTAGGACAACGCTAAGGTTCCAACGCTGAGCCTTCCAATCAAACCTAAAGAAATCTGAATATTTTCCTGCTCCCCCTATGGTACAAAGGGTCCTTAGATTGGACGACATGCCAAATGTTTTTCCAAAATATATCAGTAAAAACATCACTAACGCAATCAATGGGCCGGAGACATACCATGGCCAGGGTTGTAATATATATTCCATATTTACAATTTTTATGCAAAGATAAAGGTAACTATAAACTGGAATGTAATAATTGTTACACAGCAGGGATATATGCCTCGGCTCAAAGCCCCTAAAATTAATTAAGTACTATCTCGTCTATAAACAACCAACTTTTTTCTCCAGGATTGGGATGCCATGATGGGTTTTGGAGTTGGCTTATGACTTCTACCCTCACAAAATTGGATTTGGTTGGGGGTATGGCAAGGTCAAAGAAATTAAACTTAGTGTCCGTGTTGGGTTTTTCAGCTTCCAGCTGTTCAGTATGTATAAGCTTGTAATGGTTCCCATCATTTGAGATCCAGACCTTGAAGCCCCTTGGGAAGAATATCCATTGTTGTGGTGCCGAAAGCGAACCTACGGAAACCGTGGATATCAACTCCTCCTTTTGTAGTTCAATGGTAGCCCTAAAACTACTGCCCTCATAACCTAACCAGTTGCCATCAAGGAAATTGTCGCTTCCTCTTTTTTGGTCAATTAAAGTCTGGTTGCCGTGGCCCTTGTATTTTTCATGTGGTTGGACTTCTAGGGTGACTGAATTATAGTTGAAGGCCGATTTTTTGAAACTGGCCGATTTTATAGTGCTCAGGTCCCAGCCCGGTTTATAAGTAACCGCTTTAATATGGGCCGATTGGGTTAGTAATATTGGTTTTTGGTACTTCAAGGATGTTGAATCCGGAGGGGATCCATCCAAGGTGTAATAAATGCTAGTGCCCTTGTGGAACGACTCCATACTTATTACTAGGGAATCCTTAAAGAAATCTTTTTCGGAAACGATCACAGGAGGATCTAGGTGTGTAGGAAGAAAGAGATCTTGGTCTATACGGACTACACTGACCTCAGGGTGTTGACTGTCAAAATTATCCAATGCTTCTTGACTGATCTTTGATTGCCAAGCATAAACAGTCTTAAGTGCGGATAGGGCGGTAAGTTTTTCTAAGCCAATATCCGTAATGACGGTACCATAGAGGTTTAGGGATTCCAGATGCCGCATTGGGTGTAAGCGGTCCATGGTCTTGTCGGTAATTTCCGTATTCTGTAGTTGTAGTTTGGTGAGGTTTTTAAAGGAAGTTAGTTGTGATGATAGGTCATCGTTAAAATTGGTATTTGCCAAATTTAGTTCCACAATATGCTCGGCATACTTTTTTAACACCTTAAAATTTTCTTTTGTCAATTCTTTTTCCCCAGATAGGTTTGCTATAAGCAATGGGTTATTGCTGGCCAATGGTGTCAGGATAGTTCCGTTTTGGTTTATTTTTGTCAACCAATTGTCGGGAACCAGTTCCAGTTTTTTTGCAATTTGCGCTCTTGGTGAGCTGTCCTCTTCCAACGAAACCAATATGCCGTTTATTTTTTCGTTTTTCTCTAGGGTTCCGGCATTACAGTCGAAACAATTTTCATTAGCTATCCACCATTCCAATAAGGCTATTTCATTGTTGGTAAGCTAATGAAAATTGTTCCGGCATT
>CAXAVP010000050.1:0-19936 GCA_963972175.1 uncultured Arenibacter sp. | reverse complement strand
GGGTACTCTTTTTAGTATTTAGCAAGCAGATACAGAAAGGGTAAACCTGTCAATAGGCATTTAAGAATAGGTACTGGGTGAGGGTAACGGTATTAGTGAACACCTAATAAACATAATTATATGAAAATCAAGACAAGGTTGAAAGTAGCATTAATAGCTATGCTTATTACTAGCAGTGCTATTGCACAGAATAGAATATCCGAACTGAACGCCTATTGGAATGTGGTTAAAGAAAAAGTGGAAGCTGGGGATGTAGCGGGATATGGATCAACATTCCATGAAGATGGGGTATTGGTTTCGGAAACGTCCGAGAGTTGTTATGCCCTTAAGAAGGCCTTAATTAGATGGCAGGATGGACTGGAAAAAACAGCCAAAGGATTAACCAAGGTACAACTGGATTTTAGATTTTCAGAACGCCTGGGAGATAACGAATCTGCATTTGAAAAAGGCATATTTAAACATGATTTACTGGATGAAAATGGCCAAAACATTGTTAGGTATATTCATTTTGATGCCTTACTGGTAAAAAAAGATGGGACGTGGCAGATAATGCTGGAGCATCAAAAGTTACCGGCAACCAAAGAAGAATGGCTTGCCTTAAATCCCTTATAGAAGGTGTAAAGAGCTTAGCTTGTTTAAATGACTATGTAAACACGGATCGCTGTAGAAGGCTGCGGTGTTGATCAGTGTAGAAATAACAGTATCCAAAATAGATAATATGGTATTTTGGATACTGTCTTTGTTAAAAAATGGTGCAGTAAGTGCCCCCTAAAGGAGGTTTAGACCACTTCTCCTTCTTCCACAACTTCTTCTTCAGAATTATCCGGGGTACTTAAGTCTTCTGCTTCGGTGGACTCGGATTTGTTCAACACCTTAAATTTTTCCAACTGCTCTTCTTCTCCGGTAAAGTAAGGGAATACATCCATTATAGGGGATTCACTAATAGCGGGGATGCTATAGTCGCCAGTAGTTCCTTTCATTGCCGCAATGGTGTTGTCATAAGCCTCTTTTACGTCATTGGCCTGGATCAACATATAGAAATTGGTTTTTCTTTCCTTACCACTTTCCTCATCATAGGCAATTAGGGATACCTTGGATTTAAACCAACGGTCCGAATTTTCAAAAGGATGAACTTCTGAAAAATTAGCGACTTTAATATTGGTGATCAGGAACTCTTCACTGGTATAGGCGGCCATCTCTTCGTTGATCCTGGATTCCGCTTCAGTATAGGATATGGCATCCAATAAATAGGCCTCCGTAGTTACCTTTTGTTCCCCTGTTTCATGGGTTTTTCTGTATTTTACCTTGCACTCGTACCAAGTTACGCTCATAGTTATTTTTTTAGGATGCCAAATATATATTTTATAAAAAAGGATTGTAGGGAATCCAATCAATAGATATTCACAATTTTAATTTGCCATTTTCGTCAACAATCGCCCCTTTTTCTCAAAGTATTGGGATACAGTGTGGTACAATTCTTTTGGTCTACTGTGAGAACACTGCTCAATTGTTGTTTTGGGTATATAATGGGTTCCTAGGATTATTTTAGATATATCCTTGGGCGAATTGAATTATATTTATGCTCCTCCAAAGCAGCGTATGAAAAGGACATTGGTTAAGTTTAGAAATAGTGCGTTCCGAAAAGCTATTCGGAGACATGAAAAATATGCTCCTATAATTTTTTTCATTCTTGGGTTTATTTTTGATTCACTAACCCTTGGTCGTATTGATAGGTTGTATGACCTGGTGGTCCTTTGCTTGCATATGACAAGTTTAACCATTGCCCTGTATCTCTACAATTTGGCGGATGATGGTAAATGGAAAAACACCGTATTGGAGCGTTATCAGGAATACCTACCCTTGGCCATCCAATTTTTCTTTGGTGGACTGTCCAGTGCCTATGTGATTTATTTCTCTAGAAGTGTCTCACTTTCAAAGACCATGGCCTTCTTTATAATTTTGGTGGTCTTATTATTGGCCAACGAGTTACTAAAGAAGCGCATCTCTAACAAGTATTTGCAATTTGGGGTGTATTTTTTTATCAGTTTCACCTTTTTTGCTTTTATGGTTCCGGTTTTTCTGCGCGAAATGAATACAGAAATATTTCTTTATTCGGGAGTCATTAGTTTGGTATGTACCTTATTGTTGATACTTGTAATTTATTGGTTAAGCCCTAGTACACGGGCAGAAGTTGGGCTGGGAAAGTTGCTTGGACTTATTTTTATAATATATGCCATGATCAATATATTTTATTTGTTTAGGCTTATTCCACCAGTGCCTTTGGCAATGGATAGGGGGGTGGTGGCACATCATATTTCCTTGAAGGATAACAAATATGTGGTGACCTATGAAAGGGATGAGTGGTATGTATTTTGGAGGGACCATAGGCTTAAATTTATATATGAGCCAGATGGGAAGGTGTATGCTTTTTCCTCCATATTTGCACCAACAGATTTAAAGAAATCGGTCTTTCACAGGTGGAAATGGTTTAATCAGATTACCGGGGTATGGGAAACAGTTGAGGATATAGGCTATGAAATTACCGGGGGCAGGGATGGCGGTTATAGGGGATACACCTATAAAAGTAATGTAAAAGAAGGTGTCTGGAAAATTGAAGTGATTACAGAGGAGGAACTTGTTTTAGGGGTCATTAATTTTGAAATTGTAATGGATCCTTCGTTGCAGCCCCATAGGTTGGTCCAGAAAAAATTCTGATCATTTTTTTTGTGTTGATTTCTATGATCGGAAAATGGGCTTTACAAGATTGGATGGCGTTAAGATTTTTTTGATATGATTTATCCTTGGTATGGAAAAACCGTATATTCACTATTAATTCCCAGTTAGGTAATTCTGTCCATTTATGTGATATTACAAGGATATGAATACTATCGGACTGAGACCAATTGTTGTTAAATTTGAAAATACTATAAAAACAGATATGAATATAAATGACTCTTTTTCACACGATCTATATCAGGCAGATAATAATCGATACGATACGATGCAATACCGCCGCTGTGGGAATAGCGGCATTCGTTTACCCTTACTGTCCTTAGGGCTTTGGCATAATTTTGGTCACACAAACGACTTGGAAAAAGGTCGAGAATTATTGCGATGTGCTTTTGACAATGGCATTACCCATTTTGACCTAGCCAATAACTATGGCCCTCCATACGGGGCCGCTGAGGAAAATTTTGGACGTATTTTTCAACAGGATTTTAAACCTTATCGGGATGAACTTATTATTTCCTCAAAGGCCGGCTGGGATATGTGGCCTGGGCCATACGGTAATTTTGGGTCTCGGAAATATTTGATAGCTTCGGCAGATCAGAGTCTAAAAAGAATGGGGCTGGAGTATGTAGATATTTTTTATCACCATAGACCCGATCCAGACACCCCTTTGGAAGAGACGATGGGAGCGCTTCATCATTTGGTGCAAAGAGGAAAGGCATTGTACGCTGGAATTTCGCAGTATCCGGCAGAACTAACTGCCAGAGCCGCCAAGATTATGAAGGATCTTGGAACCCCACTTTTAATTCACCAACCAAGGTATAATATGTTAGACCGCTGGGTGGAAGATGGACTATTGGCAGAATTGGAAAAACAGGGAATGGGATCTATTGCCTTTTCACCCTTGGAGCAAGGGGTGCTGACCAAGAAGTACTTAAATGGTATTCCAGAGGATAGCAGGGCCAAAAAGGACGGGCGTTATTTGAAAGAAGAGCAAATTACACCAGAAACATTGGATAAGGTAAGGAAGCTAAATAATTTGGCGCAGACACGTGGACAGAGCTTGGCCCAAATGGCCATTGCGTGGTTGTTGAAAGATGAGCGTGTTTCCACAGTGCTGATCGGGGTTAGCCGTAGAGAACAACTGTTGGACAATATTGCGGGATTGAATAATTTAAATTTTACCGATTCCGAATTAAAGGAAATAAAGGAGATTTTAGGATAAGCCGTTGAAGCCTGGGGTGCTTCTATATTTTCTGGTCGTATGGGGCTACATCAAAGTTTACTAGTGTTAAACCTTAAAATAGAGGAATATGGATTTTAGTAATTTAATGGCTGTTTACATTAATTGTACCTTAAAAAAATCGCCTCATACAAGCCATACGGCAAAGTTGATCGGAGTTTCCAAAGAGATTATGGAAAAAGAGGGGGTAGCCGTGGAGGATATTCGTTTGGTAGATTATACAGTTGCCAATGGGGTATACCCGGATATGACAGAGCATGGTTGGGAGAAGGATGAATGGCCACAGCTTTTTGATAAAATTATGGATGCCGATATACTAATTGTAGGTACGCCCATTTGGCTGGGTGAAAAATCTTCCGTTGCACAAAAACTTATGGAAAGATTATACGCCATGAGCGGGAAAACCAATGATAAGGGACAGTATATTTATTACGGTAAGGTGGGAGGTTGTATAATAACAGGAAATGAGGATGGGGTAAAGCACTGTGCCATGGGTATTCTTTATTCCCTACAGCACATTGGGTATTCCATTCCACCACAGGCAGATTGTGGTTGGATTGGGGAAGTTGGTCCGGGACCTAGCTATGGCGATAGCGAATGGCAAGGTAAAACCCTGGAACCGGCTGCAGGTGTGGATAGCGATTTTACCAATAAAAATACAACCTTTATGACCTACAATATTTTGCATTTGGCCTCTATGCTTAAAAAGAACAATGGCTATCCATCGTATGGTAATTCTAAAAAGGATTGGGAGAATGGTGAACGATGGCAGTTTAACAATCCCGAATACAGCTAACACAATAGCTAATGGTTGAGTTTGGAAAATACATTCCAAAAAACTAATTTAATAGACTATAAGTAAGAAGGACAGGGCATTATAAATAAAGCAATGAAGCAACATATTGTTAAAATATTGGAAACACATTTTATCACGCATAACGTAAAGCGATTTGTGGTAGAAAGGCCTGCTGGGTATGATTTTGTTCCAGGGCAGGCCACTGAGGTTTCCATTAACCTTCCAGAGTGGAAAGACAAATTAAGACCCTTCACCTTTACCTCATTACAGGAACATGGCTTTTTGGAATTTATGATTAAGATCTATAATGACCATAACGGGGTTACCAATAAATTGGGACGTACCCATGCTGGGGCAGAACTTATACTACATGATGTTTTTGGTGCCATACAGTACAAAGGTCCTGGTGTTTTCCTGGCCGGTGGATCGGGGATTACTCCTTTTATATCCATATTTAGATATCTGTATATCCATAAGAACCTGCACGGAAATAAGTTGATCTATTCCAACAAGACCTCCGAAGATGTTATTATGGAAGAAGAGTTGGAAAGTATGCTGGGCGGTAATTTTATAAAAATATTCACCCGTGAGAATGTGGTAGGCTTTAGGGGCAATAGGATAGACAGAAAGTATCTTATAGAAAATATAGCGGACTTTGGACAGAATTTTTATTTATGCGGTCCCAAAAAGTTTGTGAAAAATATCACGGAGCTATTAATAGAACTGGGAGCTACTGCCGAGACCGTAATTATAGAGCAATAATTATTCGACCTAATTTCTTATAGTACACACAAGAGGTTTTCTATAAGTAATATCAACAGAATATAAAACTGCACCTTATCTATCCACCAACAACCCAACCATTTCAAAAAGAAGTAGTCAATGGTATTTTGGATGTACTTTATAATAGTTTTTAGCCCTACATTCCAAGGCAGCAATACCATGATTTGGAACCGGCATTATCAATCAAGGGGAAGGGCATCCAATCCTAGGCCATTGGTTTATAACCTAACAACAATTTATTGGTCTTTTATTTATAGGTAGAGCTGCGTTGAGGACTAGCGGCATTGCCAACAGTTCTTTTCAAGGGGGGGGTACCATTTTCCTTATATATTCTTGACAGGTCTTTAAATAAATAATTCTTATTTAGATTTAATATAAATAATTTGCACAACTCAAATCTAACAAATACTTTTGGCTTTAGTTTATTATTTAAAACAAATCTAAATAAAAATAAATGAAAAGCCAACTGACTTTATGGTGTATATGTTTATTGGGCAATGTAGTTTTTTCCCAAAATGCAACAATAAGTGGAACCATAAAAGACAACACCGAAACACCTTTGTTAGGTGTCAATGTCATTCTTAAAAATACAAATGTAGGAACCCAAACAAATGGAAACGGTGCATTTAAATTAGTTAATGTCCCTCAAGGTACCTATACTGTAACTATATCCTATCTTGGATTTAAAACCAAAGAAATAGATATTACCTTAGACGCCAACGAATCTGAAGAGCTTGGTACAATAACCCTTTACGAGGGCAATGAAATTTTGTCAGAAGTTATTGTTGAAGCCGAACGAAGAAATAAATTCTCCAGAAAGCAAACGGCCTATGTTTCTAAAATGCCGCTAAAAAATATAGAAAACTCCCAGGTATACAATACCATTACCAATCAATTACTTATATCCCAATCTGTCAACACTTTTGAGGATGCCTTAAAAAATGCAGCGGGTATTACTAAGCTTTGGTCTTCAACAGGTAGAAGTGGTGACGGCGCCGGGTATTACTCCAGTCGTGGTTTTGCGGTACAGCCCCAATTGGTAAACGGTGTTGCCGGGATAACCAACGGCTTTATCAACCCTTCAAATGTGGAACGGGTAGAAGTTATTAAAGGCCCCTCAGGAACTCTGTTTGGTAGCGCTGTAACCTCCTATGGCGGTCTTATTAACATTATCACAAAAAAACCTTATAACAGTACTGGAGGTAATATTACGCTTGCAGGTGGTTCCTATGATTTTACAAAATTAAATGTTGATGTAAATATTGCCAATAATGAAAAATGGTCCTTGCGTTTTAATGGTGGTTTTCAGCAAGACGATAGTTTTCAAGATGCAGGGTTTAAAAAATCTGTCTTTGTAGCTCCTTCATTAACCTATAAGGTACATAACAACTTGTCTTTAAACTTTTCTTATGAAGCATCGGGGAATGAGCAAACAAACGAAACTTTTTTGTTTTTGAATAGATATGGCCCTTTAGCTTTTGGTTCTATTGAGGAATTGGATTATGATACTAATTTGTCTTTTACCAATAATGATGTTACCATAGAGAATATCACCCAAAATTATCGTGGTGAAATTGCTTGGAAACTGTCGGATAACTGGTCTTCCCAAACTTTAATTGCAGGAGGTTTGGCCAAATCATTAGGGTATTATACCTATTTATGGAACGCTGCCGATTGGACCGATGCAGCGGCTCCTGTAGGAACGGAAAACTTCGCTTTATACGCTCAAGATACCGATGCCAGAACTAAAACTTTAAATCTACAACAAAACTTTACCGGTAATTTCAATATAGGAAATGTGCAGAACAAACTTTTGGTAGGGTTTGATTATTTAGATTCAAAAACTATTGATAAGAGTTCTAATTGGGGGTACTTGCATACCATTGACCTTCAAGGTAATTTGGTGTATGGAGAACCAGAAATAAATGAAGAAAATTTAAGTGCAGCATTAACCGGTATAGGGAATGTTGATAGTGATGTGCGGCAGAATATAATGGGGGCTTATATTTCCGATGTTATAAACATATTGCCTTCCCTATCCGTAATGGGAAGTGTACGTTATGATAGGTTTGATTATCAAGGAGATGTTAATACGGATTCTGATGATGATACAGAGTATACGGAATCTACCTTATCGCCTAAATTTGGTATTGTCTACCAACCCATTCTAAACGAATTATCGGTTTTTGCAAATTATCAAAATGGGTTTTCATATGTAAATCCAGGTTATGTAACGGATTTTGTAACTGGTGAGACCACATTACAGTCCTATGATGTTGAAAAGGCAAACCAATTGGAATTTGGGGTGAAATCCAATTTATTCCACAATAAATTAGAAGCAACCCTTAGTTACTACAACATTAATGTTGACAATAAGTATTATTGGTCTACGCAGACACAAGATTTGGCAATAAATAATAAGGGTATAGAACTAGAAGTAAATGCGAATCCTATTAATGGCTTAAATATACATAGTGGTTTTAGTTATAACGATTCGGAAATTACAGATTCCCCTTCATCCACCCATTTAGAGGGTAACCGTTATGGAGAGTCTGGACCAGAAATAACATATAACTTTTGGGCAGACTACAAGTTTCTGGAGAAATTTGGTATCGGAGCCGGTTTTAACGGGCAATCAGAATATGACACCATGGTTGATTACAAAGCTATGACAGGTAGTTTTTACTTGCCTGCATATACTATTTTTAATGCCTCTATCTATTACGAAACCAATAAATATAGAATTGGCATTAAAGGAAATAACTTAACGGATAAAACGTACTATTCTGGTTGGAGTACTGTTACACCTCAACAAACTAGAATGTTCTTGGGTACTTTTAGCTTTAAGTTTTAGAGCAAAAACCTATTAATTTCGTGCCTTTAAAGTTTAATTTTTAATAAAAATTTTCTTTGAGGGCATGATTAATTTAATGTGAAATGACAGTAAGAAAGCAAATACTAGCGCTACATAAGATTCTTGGGATCGCAACAGGGATTGTCGTATTTATAGTGGCCATAACCGGTTGCTGTTGGGCATTCAAGGATGAAATTGAAAGTCTGTATGACGATTACAAAAAGGTGGAGCCCCAAGAGAAAGCTATGATTACACCAACACAGGCCAAAAATCTGGGGCAGGCTGTTTTTCCAAATAATTCTATACATGGAGTTCTTTTTAAAAACTCTAAGGTAGATGCAGTGGAAGTGATTTTTTATGATGCTGAACCAGAATTTTATCAGAGTGTTTTTCTAAACCCGTATTCGGGCAAGCTTTTACAGGTAGAAGATCATCTAAGTGGTTTTTTTGCCTTTATTTTAGAAGGTCATATGCGTTTATGGCTGCCCAAGGAAATTGGTGAACAGCTTGTATCGGCATCCATACTCATCTTTATCCTGATTATTATTTCTGGAATCGTATTGTGGATACCCAAAAAGCGCAAAAACTTGGGGCAGCGACTTAAATTTGAATGGAAAGGCAGCACTGGATGGAAGCGCAAAAATTTTGATTTACACACTGTAGTCGGGTTTTACATATGTTCATTGGCTTTCATAATAGCATTTACCGGTTCGGTTATTTCTTATGATTGGTTAAAATATGTGGTGTATGTTTCAACTGGTGGAGATAAGGTAGCTGCATTTATAATTCCTGAAAATAACAGCGAGACATCCTCAGAAGTCAATGATGCAATGCCCATTGATAATCTTATAAGCAAGTTAAAAATAGAATCCCCGGAAGCAGAGAGTTATGAGTTGCATTACCCAGAATCCGATTCCACCAGTGTTTATGTAGAAGTATCCAATACCAAGGGGATTTATTATGATTCCGACTACCGTTTTTTTGATCAAAATACTTTGGAAGAAATAGAGACTCCTGGGATTTATGGTAAATACAAGGATGCCAAATTTGCCGATAAAATATTGCGAATGAATTATGACATCCACATTGGTGCCATCGGTGGTATTACAGGTAAAATAATTGCCTTTTTGGTAAGCCTACTTACCGCCAGTTTACCGGTAACAGGACTATTACTATGGTACGGACGCCGTTATAAAAAGAAAAAAGTCTATCAGGAAGTTCGTGCCTAAAAATTGACTTTGCTATTCAAATTAGAAGTTTTTCCAAGGCCATAATAGCAAAGGTTCTGTTTTTTAAAATCTACTGTATGCCTAGCCCAAAATACAAGTACAAGACTCAATTTTGTCTGTAGGTTAATCTAGATAGATAGTTGATATATAATGTCGAGGGCTCTAAGCCTTAAAAGTTCACCATGATCGGTATACTGTCTTGAACATGGCTAAAGCTTCCAGTCCCTTACAATTACTTTTCCAAGGGTATGGGGTGCATCGTCATAGCTATGCCCTTCTACAAAACTCCATCACTGTATTTTAGCTTAAAAAAAGGATAGGTACATCTCATTCAATAAAGGGCTTTGGTCAATTCTTTCCATATCAACTCCAATTAATCTTCCCCGGGCCTATACCTGCCTACCTTTTATATAGACATTGAAATAAGCTCTGGAAAACCTGTAGGTGAAAGTGGAAAAAAGCTATATTTAACTTTTTTTGGGAACGGTATAGCAACTAAATAGTGAATTGTAAATGGATACTAGAAGGGATTTTTTAAAAAAGGCCGGAATGTTGGCCGGAGGAATGGGGGTAACGGCAAGTCTACCGCCCTCCATTAGGCGGGCTTTGGAAATAGACCCGGACAGTGGAACCACCTTTTACGATGCCGAACACGTAGTTTTTCTTATGCAGGAAAATCGTTCCTTTGATCACTGTTTTGGAACATTGCAAGGTGTTAGGGGCTATAACGACCCCAGGGCCATTTCACTACCCAATAAAATACCCGTATGGCTTCAAAGTAACAAGGACGGTGAAACCTACGTCCCGTTCCGCTTAAATATCAAGGATACACAGGCCACATGGATGGGAGGTTTGCCACATTCTTGGGAAAACCAGGTAGATGCCCGTAACAATGGTAAGTATGACCAATGGCTTGTGGCCAAAAAAGCAGGTGAGGAATATGGCAATATGCCACTTACCTTAGGTCATTATACCCGGGAAGACCTACCTTTCTATTATGCCTTCGCCGATGCCTTTACCGTATTTGATCAACATTTTTGCTCGGCCCTGACAGGAACCACCACCAATAGAAATTATTTCTGGACCGGAAAATCATGGGATACCCAGGGGAATAGACCATGCGTTCGAAACTCGGAGGTAACCTATAATAGGGAAGCAAGTTGGAAAACTTTTCCGGAAAGACTGGAGGAGAACGGTATTTCTTGGAAAGTATATCAGAACGAGATCAGTTTGCCAACAGGGGTAGACGATGCATCCCTATTAGCTAATTTTACCGATAATAACCTAGAGTGGTTCTCTCAATTCAATGTACGATATAGCTCTGGTTTTCAAAAATACATCAAAGGCCTACAGCAGAGCTTGCCAAAAGACATAGCAGATTTAGAAAGGGAGTTGTCCCAACTCTCCGAGGATAAGAAACCGGAGTACCAAAAAAAATTGCAGAAGAAAAAGCAGCAATTAAATCAGGTCAATGATGTTCTAAAGAACTGGAATTACGAAAATTTTGAAAAGCTTTCGGAATTCGATAAAAACCTGCACAATAAGGCGTTTACCACTAATATTGGAGATCCACATTACCATAAAACGGAATCATTGACATATGATGATCATGGTAATCACCGGACCCTGAAAGTTCCCAAGGGCGATATATTGCATCAATTTAGGAAAGACGTAGACCAAGGGAACTTACCTACCGTTTCTTGGTTGGCCGCACCACAGAAATTTTCGGATCATCCAAGCGCACCTTGGTATGGGGCCTGGTATGTTTCAGAGGTACTGGATATCCTAACCAAAAATCCAGAGGTATGGAAGAAAACTATTTTTGTGCTTACCTATGACGAGAACGATGGGTATTATGACCATATCCCTCCTTTTGTAGCCCCTAATCCAAAACATACCAAAAATCTTTCGCCAGGCTTAAACACCGCAGAGGAATATGCCTCTTTGAAGCAGGAAATGGCCAAAAAGGATATGGATCCCAAGGACGCTAGAGAAAGTCCAATAGGTCTGGGTTATAGGGTGCCAATGGTTGTAGCTTCACCGTGGAGTAAAGGCGGATGGGTAAACTCAGAGGTATGCGATATTACCTCTACCTTAATGTTCTTGGAAGATTTAATTAAGAAAAGAACGGGAAAATCTGTTGAAGAAACCAATATCAGTAGTTGGCGTAGGGCAATTAGCGGTAACCTAACTTCTGCTTTTAGGCCTTATAATGGAGAACCCTACACTATACCAAAGCCTATTGAGCGCAACCATTTTATGCAGCAGGTATACAATGCCAGCTTTAAGGAATTGCCAAATAATTTCAGACCACTAAGCAAGGAGGATATTTCCAATGCTAAAAAGGATCTTTATAAGACTTCATTTATGCCTCAACAAGAGCCTGGAATTAGGGATTCCTGTGCGTTGCCCTATGAGCTATATGTGGACGGGGAATTGACTGCGGACAAGAACTCGTTTCGTATTCAATTCACAGCTGCCGATGCCATTTTTGGAAATAAGGCCACGGGTGCCCCCTTTAATGTTTATGCTCCCGGTAATTATCTGCAAGAAACACCCCATGGCGACACTAAATTTATACCTGTACAAACATGGCCTTTTGCCGTAGAAAAGGGCAATAAGTTGGAATATGAGTGGCCTTTAACCCATTTTGAAGACGAAGGGTACCATTTACGGGTATATGGGCCAAACGGTTTTTATAGGGAGTTTATGGGAGGTGATTCGGATCCCGAACTGCAAATAGGTTGTGGGTATCAAAAAACCAGAGGTTTAATAAAAAAATTATCTGGTAATGTAGAAATCGAAATTACCAATACCTCCAAGAAAAAAAGTGTGGATATGGTGGTGGTAGATCATGCCTATGGCAATACTGATCAAAAAATACGGATTAAAAAAGGGAAGGTTCAGACCGTTGTGGTCAGCTGTGCAAACAGTTTTGGTTGGTACGATTTTTCATTGCGTCTGCATGGAAATTCTGGTTTTGTAAGACGATATGCAGGGAGGGTGGAAACGGGGAAACCGTCGAAGAGCGACCCTTTTATGGGAAGGGTTGTATCATAGGTGCAATTGTAAGTATTCAGAAGGCTATTAAAGAAAAATCCCGTCTTTATTTTTATTGACGGGATTTTCCAATTTTTAACATTATTAGGTGTATATCTCCACTCGGATATGCTTTGGAAATATTTTGTTTAATGCAGTGTTTTAGTTGTCAAGGTCAAATCTATCAAGATTCATAACCTTGCTCCAAGCAGCAACAAAATCATTTACAAATTTGTCCGAGGAATCTTCACAGGCGTACACTTCGGCAATGGCCCTTAATTCGGAATTGGAACCGAAGATTAGATCGGTACGGGTACCCGTCCATTGAATTTCACCGGTCTTACGGTTACGACCTTCAAAGAGGTCTTGGGCATTGGAAATAGCCGTCCATGTTATTCCCATATCGATTAAGTTTAAAAAGAAATCGTTTGTCAACGTATCTGGACGTTCGGTGAAAACTCCATGTTGCGATCCGTCATAATTGGTATTCAGGACACGCATCCCCCCAACAAGAACTGTCATTTCCGGTGCCGTTAAGGTCAGTAATTGAGCCTTGTCTACAAGTAATTCCTCTGCAGTAACCTTATAATTTTCTTTTAGGTAATTTCTAAATCCATCAGCCCTTGGTTCCAATACCTCAAAAGACTCTATATCGGTTTGTTCCTGGCTGGCATCGGTGCGACCAGGGTTAAAAGGAACTTCTACCTTTTTACCTGCATTGAGAGCCGCTTGTTCAATGGCAGCATTCCCGGCCAATACAATAAGGTCTGCCAAGGATACTTTTTTATTACCGGATTGTGATGTATTAAATTCCTCCTGAATGGTACTCAATTTATCCAATACCTGGGCTAATTGTTCGGGCTTGTTAACTTTCCAGTCTTTTTGGGGTGCTAATCGGATACGTGCGCCGTTGGCACCTCCGCGTTTATCGGATCCCCTAAAGGTGGATGCCGAAGCCCAGGCAGTAGAGACCAACTGGGAAATGGAAAGTCCGGATGCCAAAATTTTCTTTTTTAAATCGGCAATATTCTTGTCATTGATCAGTTCATGGTCAACAACAGGAATGGGGTCTTGCCAAATGAGCTGTTCCTTTGGCACCTCAGGACCTAAATAACGGGAAACGGGTCCCATATCCCGGTGCACCAATTTAAACCATGCACGGGAATAGGCCTCCGCAAATTCTTTAGGATTCTTTAAAAAGTGCCTTGATATTTTTTCATATTCAGGATCCATACGTAGCGAAAGGTCCGTGGTTAACATAAACGGGGCGTGCTTTACGTTTGGGTCATGGGCGTCGGGGACCGTACCTGCTCCAGCATTATTTTTTGGTTTCCATTGGTGCGCTCCGGCCGGACTTTTTGTCAATTCCCATTCGTAACCAAATAGGTTTTCAAAAAAGGTGTGGCTCCATTGGGTAGGGGTATTGGTCCATGTTCCCTCGATACCACTGGTAATAGTGTCTGCTCCCTTACCACTGCCATAGTTGTTTTTCCATCCCAATCCTTGTGCTTCTATGCCTGCAGCAGCAGGTTCTGCCTCCACATATTTGGTAGGATCGGCGGCACCATGGGTTTTTCCAAAGGTATGTCCGCCCGCAATAAGAGCCACCGTCTCATAGTCGTTCATAGCCATCCGCCCAAAAGTTTCACGAATATAATGTGCCGATTCTACAGGGTCTGGGTTGGCATTGTGGCCCTCTGGGTTAACATAGATCAATCCCATATGGGCGGCACCTAAGGGCGCCTCCAATTCTCCATCTTCGGAGTAGCGCTCCTTGTTGCCCATCCATTCGGTTTCGGAACCCCAATAAACATCTTGTTCAGACTCCCATACATCCTCGCGTCCCCCGGCAAAACCGAACATTTCCAATCCCATGGATTCGTGGGCACAGTTTCCGGCTAGGATCAATAAATCTGCCCAAGATAATTTCTTGCCGTACTTCTTTTTAATGGGCCATAATAATAGGCGCGCCTTATCTAGATTGGCATTGTCCGGCCAACTATTTAAGGGGGCAAAACGTTGTGATCCGGAACCGGCACCACCCCGTCCATCATGGATACGATAGGTACCCGCACTGTGCCAGGCCATACGGATAAAAAATGGACCATAATGGCCATAATCTGCCGGCCACCAATCCTGGCTAGTTGTCATTAATTCGTAAAGATCCTTTTTTACGGCAGCCAAGTCCAGTTTTTTAAACTCTTCCGCATAATTAAAATCCGGATCCATAGGATTTACCATTGATGAATTTTGCCGAAGAACATTGAGTTTTAATTGATTGGGCCACCATTCACGGTTCGACGTACCACCACCGGCAGCCTGATTTAATTCGCCATTTAGAAAAGGGCATTTTGCAGTTGAATCGTTAACATCCCATACTTTTCCATTGGATGATGGGCCGGGTTGTTTTTTATTTTCCATTGTTGATAGTTTTAAAAAAGTTTTCAATTTATTTACCTCTAAATTTACGATAATATTTTCTGATGGAATTAAAATATCAATCGATAAAACTTATGCTGTATAGTTTAAATCTAAGTAGTAATTATTCTTCATCCATTTTACGCCTCAATACATTTTAATTTGATTATAGCTTTAAAATGTATAGATGACAGTAAATGTTTTTTGTACCTACTTGGGTTTTACTGATATTAGTATATTTGGAGTGGCTAGGCTATAAATGTGTGTACCCCATTTGCTATTTGCATATTACTCCATTATTTGCCAAGTCTATTTAACGTATTTAAGTTCCCCCAGAATTTAGTTAGTACTACCAATCAAAATATAAGTTTTGGAGCAGATCAAGGAGCTGATATGGACCTCTAATTTTATTTACTTTGTATTATCAGTCACATTTGGCGGACTGATAGGTTGGATGATAGCTTCGCACTTTGCGGTACCAAGATTAAGGGTTTCCAAGTGGAGGCAACTTAAGAAAACCAAAGAAACGGGTTTTGGAAATAGTAGGGATTATATGCAAGGTACAGGGGAGGAACTTATAGAGCACCCTAATTTTGGCCATTTGGTCTTGAGGCAGGATGGAACATTGATAGACAGTAAAAATAAGCTGATGTGGGTAAGGGGAGCCTGGGGAACCGATTGGAATGGTAAGGACTTTACAGGTGGGCCCATAGCCTTGAATTGGTACGATGCCATCTATTACTTTGGACAGGGTGCCACTGCATGTTCAGCGCTAACAGGAACAATTAGCGCAAAAGACCTCTTAACGTCCAAATCTTTGGAGAAATATAAAAAAGGAAAAGCTACCGTATTGTTTGCGGGCTATACAGATTGGAGGTTACCAACGGCCTATGAGTTGAATACCTTGAGCTTTATAAATAAAAATGATCGGGATTACGAGTATTCCGGAGCTGAAAAATCCCGGGAATTAAGAGAGCGCCTATTTCCCAATTTAAAGAATAAAACTGGCTATCACCTGTGGTCAGCTACCATGGCCCATTCAGGTCGTGCCTGGGCCAGTGATGGAAGTTGGCCTCCTGGTGATGCTAAACCCAACCTAAAAAAGTATGTTGTTTTTGTAAGGAGTTATACAACTTAAATTTGAGATAAGCAGGATGTAAGAAGGGGGAAGGGGAGAAACTTTATCAATAAGGAGTAGGGCTAGGAGGGGGGACACTAATGCATAAAAGGCTTCGTTTTCGTAAAAGTTTTAAGAAGCGGCATCCATGAAAATGGAGATTGACAATGGAAGCCGAAATATTTCATACCTTACAATACTAATTTAAATAGCCTAAAACCATATTCCATGCAGTATTCAAGAAACAAATTTTTAAAGACAGTGGGGCTTGGGGGCCTTATGGCCACAAGTTCAGCAGTGACTGCTGCACCATTTATAAATATCTTTAAGGATAGTGATCTAATTAAGGAAACCAAAGGTCTAAGCCTAGGCTTGGCCTCTTACTCTACCCGTAAATATAGTTTGGAGGAGACATTGGAACTGGCAAAAAAACTAAATATAAAGCAATTGGCCCTTAAGAGCATGCATATGCCTTTGGATAGCACGGAAGATGAGATTAAGGAAATTGCCGGTAAATGTGATGCAGCCGGTATAGATCTCTACGGGGTTGGGGTAATCTATATGAAAACCAAAGAGGAGGTAGAAAATGCCTTTCGTTATGCCAATGCAGCAAGCGCTAAGGTGATAATAGGAGTACCCAATCATGATTTGCTGCCATTAGTAGAAAAGAAAGTAAGGGAGACAAATATTAAACTGGCCATTCATAATCACGGACCAGGTGATGAGGTGTATCCTACACCGGATGTGGCTTATAATAAGATCAAAGGACTGGATCATCGTATTGGTCTTTGTATTGATGTAGGGCATGTTCAACGCTTGGGGCTAGATCCGGCAGAGAACATTAAGAAATATGCCAACCGTTTATATGATGTACATCTAAAAGATGTTGACAAGTCGGAAGCTAAGGGGAAGTCGACCGAGTTTGGAAGAGGTGTCCTGGATATTCCAGCGGTACTGAAAGCTTTGAAAGCTATTAACTATACCGGGGTAATGGCTATGGAATTTGAAAAGGATACCGAAAACCTATTTGCGGGACTGGCCGAATGCGTTGGTTATGTGAATGGCGCTTTGGATGCTATAAAATAAGTTTTCAAAAGATGTACGCCTCTCCAAAATTCTCGATTCTATTCATAATAACTGTTATGGTTTTTGGAGAAGCTGTTTATACTCAGCAAGCCTATATACAGCACGTTGATGGAAGCAGCCCTGTGGATACTACCCAAATATGGCTGTCCCACGAGCATATTTTGGTCGATTTTATTGGGGCCGATAGCATTCAGCCCAATACTTGGAACCACGATGCTGTAATGACAGAAGTAATACCTTATCTGGAAGAATTAAAAACTTATAGGGTAGATTATTTTGTAGATGCTACCCCTGCCTATTTGGGACGTGATGTGTTGTTGTTGGAAAAATTGGCCATCAAATCAGGGCTGCAGATCATTACCAATACAGGATTCTATGGGGCAAGGGATAATAAATTTCTACCAAAATATATCTCGGAAATTACAGCTGATGAGCTCGCGGAAAAATGGATCAATGAATTTGAAAAAGGAATAGACGGCAGCAGTATTAAACCGGGCTTTGTTAAAATAGGTGTAGATACTGCCAACCCTCTGGATACCCTACATCAAAAGTTGGTCAAGGCAGCCTCCCTCACCAGTTTGGAGACGGGACTTACCATAGCATCCCATACCGGAAAAGCAGTAGGCCTATGGCCACAATTAGAGATCCTTGAGGAAATGGAGGTTTCCCCGGCCAAATTTATTTGGGTACACGCCCAGGCGGAAGAAGACAATAATTCCTATCTAAAGGCCGCAGCCATGGGGTGCTGGATTAGTCTGGACGGACTGGGGTGGGATATGGACAAACACCTTTCAAAATTGGTGTTTGCTAAGGAAAATGGCATTCTGCATAGGATATTGATATCCCACGATGCGGGTTGGTACGATCCCCAAAAGGAACAACAAAGCATTACCCCTTATACCAATATTTTTACCAAACTCCTTCCAGAATTGAGAGCCCAAGGCTTCACGGAAAAGGAAATTAATCTATTGATATCTGTAAATCCGACCAAGGCTTTTGCTATTGACAGCATGAACTAATGCTGCAAATTACCCGTTCGAGTTTATTTTTGGTTTAGATTCTTAATCCTCCCCTTTATCTTTAATTGTAAGCCTAATAGAAAGATCAATAGCACAGTTTTCCTAGTCAGTACGCAATATTTTCTCTAAAAATTCTTCTGCATTTTTAATATGAAGGGTTCTTTTATCTTCTGTCATTCGGTTATAGGTGTGATAAAGCATGGAGGTTCTTGGGTTTGATTTAAAAAATTCGGGATGTTCAGCTATAAAACGCCAAAATAAACCGTCCCAAATTTTTTCCCAATCACCATTGGGGTAATTACTCATTTTATTGATATAGTTGGAAGCTCCCACATATGGTTTGGTGGCAAAGGTCCCTCCATCAGAAAACTGACTCACACCATATACGTTAGGCACCATTACCCAATCATAGGCATCAATAAATAACTCCATAAACCATTTGTATACTTCATCTGGATCAAATTCGCACAACAGCATAAAATTACCCAAGATCATCAATCGTTCTATATGGTGACAATAGCCTGTTTTTAAAACTTTTTTAATGGTTTCGTCAATAAGCTCAATTCCCGTGCTTGCGTCGTAGAAGCTCTTTGGTATTTTTCTATCAAAACCCCAAAAATTCTTTGTTCTGGAGTAGCTTCCTTTGCATTCATACATGCCTCTGATAAATTCTCTCCAGCCAATGAGTTGTCTTATAAAACCTTCGGAGGAATTTATAGGAATATTCTCTTTTTCTGCAAAAGAAAGGCTTTGGGTCACAACATGATTAGGTACTATGAGACCTACGTTAAGTAGGGGAGAAAGGATGCTGTGGTTTAAAAAGGACTGTTGTTTAACAATAGAATCTTCATAAATGCCGAAATCAAAGAATCGGTTCTCTAGAAATTGTACAAACCAATCCTCGGCTTGCTTGTGGCTTATGGGATAGATAGGATTTTTTGATAGCTGCCCTGGATTGTTCTTAAAGTGCTTTTCTGTATAGGTTACGGATTCTTTCCAAAACGAGGTTGCCTCTGGAAAATGTATGGTTGGAGGTGTTTTTCCCTTGGGATACTTTTTACGGTTTTCTGTATCATAGGTCCATTTTCCTCCCATGGGTTCTTTCCCATCCACCAGCAAGATATCGAGCTTTTTACGTTGCTGTTTGTAAAAGGTAGTATGAAAAAATGATTTTTTATCCACCCTGAAAAAAGTGGTAAGGTCTTCTTTGGAATTAATAAATAACGGACTGTTAAAAGTATTTAGCTTATAGTTTTTGGCAATAGTTTTAATCCTCTTTTCAAGCCAATTGTCAACAGGGTCAATAATGTTAATTTCAGTTATTTTTTTAGCTTTTAATTCTTCCTTAAACTTTCTAATGTCCGATAATGGGTGATTGGATTCTATATAACTGACCTTGATTCCTTTTTCTTCCAAAAAATGCTGATAATATTTCATGGAGGCTCTATGAAAGGCTATCTTCTGTTTGTGAAATAGGTATTGTTTAAAGAATAGGTACTCCTCCAATAAATAGACCTCCTCACCATTGTTTATCAGAGGGCTTTCAGCAAAAAGTTGGTGCGGAAATATAAGGTTAATTGCTTTCATCATTATTTTTTTAGTGAAACTCAATTTTGAGAAGT
>CAXAVP010000049.1:0-20034 GCA_963972175.1 uncultured Arenibacter sp. | reverse complement strand
TTGCCAATCTTTCCTGAACCTCTTTTTCCAAGGCCTCGCTTACTTCATTAACACTGGATCGTAAGGTAATATCTTCCGTATGGCCCTCATCCGCAAAATTGTCATAAGGATACATACTGGCCAATTTGCGTACAGCGGCATCTGTTTGTACGCGGACGAAATTCTTATAGTCATCCACATCAAAAGCTGCCTTATAAGTATCGGTTACCCTCCACACTAAAATAGTACTGATCATGATTGGATTTCCCAGTTTGTCATTTACCTTTAGTCGCTCACTATCAAAATTACTGGCCCTCAGGGAAATTTTATTTTTGCTATAAAAGGGATTGACCCAGTAAAGGCCATTTTTTTTAATGGTGCCCATATACTTCCCAAAGAGGAGTAGCACCCTGGATCCGTTTGGATTTACCAAAACAAACCCACGTAATGATATAAGACATATGAAGAAGATGGGTAATGCCAGCGGTACGCCACCAATTACTAGCACAATGGCTAAAATGAAGAGCCCTAATAATACCAGTAGCATAATATAGCCATTGGTGGGGATAATGTTTTTTTCTTGTTTCATGGTCGACTTATTTAGAATGATATTAAAATGATATCATAAAGATATAAAAAAATTAATAACCATGAACATTTTGCACTAAATTAATCCTGAGCGTTTAAGTCTTTGTATTACCGGTTTTAAAATCTTTCGTTTTCTTTTTTTTGGGATTCTTGAAAAGCCTTTTGAAAAATCCATCCCTTTTTACCGGATCACAATCCAGATTGCTCATCACAGCCGAGCTGGGATTAGGAAATTTGGCTTTGGTAATATGGTCAAAGGATTTGTCCGCATTTAGCTTTTGCAACCACAACGCAAAAATGGGCAATGCTGCATTGGCCCCTTGGCCCAAGCTAGTGCTGCTAAAGCCAATTTCATGGTTGTCCAATCCTACCCAGGTTATGTTAAGTAGTTTTGGGGTCAAAGCTACAAACCAGGCATCCTTGTTGTTTTGTGTGGTTCCTGTTTTTCCGGCAATATCGTTCTTAATGCCATAGGTAGAACGAATTCGGGCAGCAGTACCACTATTCACGGTGGCTTTCATCAATTCTATCATAATGGCCGCATTCTCTTCCGAAAAGGCTCTTGTAGTAGCTTGTTTAGGTTTAAAGGTCTCAAGGATAGAGTCCTTTTCATTGGTAATACTTTCTATTAAAAAAGGGGTAACCGGTCTGCCCCTGTTTAAATAGCTGGCATAGGCTCCGGCAAGTTCATTTATTCTTATTTCGGCCGTTCCCAGTGCCAGGGAGGGCAACTGTGGCAATGGTGAGCGGATGCCCATTTTTCGTGCCTGTTCAATTACATTGGGGATACCTGTTTTTTCAAGGACCTTTACAGCTACGGTATTAACCGAATTACTCAGGGCTTCTTCCATAGAATAATTTAGATAGGCCTCATTCTTTTTTCCGGAATTGCTCGGCGACCATACCTCAATATTTTCATATTCTACTTCTTGAGCAGAAAAGTAGGTGCAGGGACTAATCCCATTTTCCAGGGCGGCCGTGTATACAATTGGCTTAAAAGCAGAACCTAGCTGTCTTTGACTCTGGGAAATATGGTCATATTTAAAATACTTATAATTTATGCCCCCTATCCAGGTCTTAACCGCACCGGTATTGGGGTCAAGGGATAGGGATCCTGTATTTAGAAATTTTAGGTAATGGATAAGACTGTCTATGCTACTTGCTGATTGTACTTTTTCCTGACCCCATCCCCCTAGTAATACTTCCTTTTTTACACTCATGGAATCCATGGCCTGCTTCTCACTAAGTCCGGTACTGATCCATTTATTATATGCAGTGGAGTTTTGGATGATTTTCTTAATCAGTTTTTTGTCCTTTATCCAAGGAGCCCGTGTACCATAGCTATTTTCAAAATCGCTTTGCAGTTTTTTCATATGATGTTTCATAGCTTCTTCTGCCAAAAGTTGCATTTTGCTGTCCAGGGTGGTGTATATTTTTAGGCCGGAGGTGTATAGGTTGTATTCCTCACCTTTTTTTTGTTGTTCTTTGGCCCATGTCAATAATTGCTTTCTAACCTCTTCCCTAAAGTAAGGGGCAATCCCTTCATTGTGATCATAGGTCCTATAGTCTAGCTGTAAAGGAATGGCAATAATACTATCAAGTTCATGGCTACTGAGATAGTCATTGCTCTCCATGGATTTCAGTACCAGATTACGTCTGTTTAAACTTTTTTTAGGAAATATCCGGGGGTTGTAACTATAGGTAGCCTTTAGCATACCCACCAAGGTGGCACTTTCTTCCAAGGCCAATAGCTGGGCAGGTTTGTTAAAAAACTTTAGTGACGCACTTTCTATTCCAAAGGTATTGTCACCAAAGGATACTGTATTAAGATATAAAGTTATTATTTCTTCCTTGGAATAGAGTTCTTCCAACCTGCTGGCTATGATCATTTCCTTGAGTTTGGATATGGCCAGCTGCAATTTTCCGGATTTTTCCCGTGGGTAGAGGTTCTTTGCAAGTTGTTGGCTAATGGTACTGCCCCCTCCTGAGGACCTGTCCTGCATTAAAATGGTCTTAAATGCAACTCTAAACAAGCTCTTGTAATCAATTCCGGAATGATCATAAAATCGCTCGTCCTCAATGGCTACCAGTGCTTCAATTAAGTTATTGGGTATTTGATTATATTCAATAGGTTGTCTGTCAAATAGAAAATATTTTCCAATTAAAACACTATCTGAGGAGTAAACTTCGGAAGCTCGTTGATATTTAAAATTACCTAGGGCTTCCTTTGAGGGTATTTTGCCCCAAGCCCCAAAATAGATACTTAGTATAAACAAAAATATAAGGGCGCCGAGTACCGCTAGGACCTTTAGCCCCAACTTAAGATATTTATGCTTTATTTTTTTTGGCATCGATTTTGAATTTTTGCTGCTGCAATATTAAATTAATAAATTAAATAAGGACATACATTAACAATACCTTAAACCGCAATATGTTATTTTTGGCGATGGTTACCGGTGGGTCAATATAAGACTAAGACTTTACATGGATGTGTTCCATCACAGGGGATGCTAACTCAAAGAAGGTCTGTGCGTCCCTGAAAATAGATTTGTTAAAACTATTAATAATATAAATGAAAAAGTTAGTATTACTTTGCTTGTTTTTTATTCAAATGGCTCAAGGCAATGAACTGGAATGGTCCAAAACAGGCCATAGGACAGTTGGGGAGGTGGCTCAAAAGCATCTAAGGACAAGGACCAAGAAGGCATTGAAAAAGCTTTTACAGGGACAGAGTTTAGCTTTGATATCCACTTACGCAGATGATATTAAAGCGGATAGGAAATATGCCGACTTCGGACCTTGGCACTATGTAAATTATCCGGCCGAAAAAAAGTACACTGAAGTAAAACCCAGTAAGACTGGCGATGTGGTGAAAGGTATAGAAAAATGTATTGAAATCATAAAGGACAGGAATTGCTTGCAGGATGACAAAGTATTTTATTTAAAAATGCTGGTCCACCTTATTGGAGACCTGCATCAACCTATGCATGTGGGAAGGTTGGAAGATAAGGGAGGGAACGATATTCAATTGCAATGGTTTGGCAGGGGGACCAACCTACATAAACTGTGGGATTCCAATATGATTAACCAGTACGGTATGAGCTATACAGAATTGGCCAATAATATGACAGTACTTACTAAAAAGCAAATTGAGTATATTCAAAAAGGAGATGTGTATGATTGGGTGGAAGAATCCCAGGAGTTGGCCAATGAAATTTATGACTCTGTAGAGGCTGGTGAGAACCTTGGATATGCATATAGTTATAAATATTGGGGAACGGTAGCCCAACAACTACAAAAAGGTGGACTTCGGTTGGCTAAGGTTTTGAACGATCTTTTTTCGTAGGTTGTTGTAAAGTTGGTATGCTGCTTTAATTTAGTGTGTTATGTTCTTGTGTAATTGGTCCATAATCGAAAAAAACATCGCTTTTGACCAATTTTTATATTATTTGGCAAAGTAATTGAGTTTATAATATTGTAGTTGGATGTGAGGAGACTAACGTAAATGCCTAGGATGTTAGGGGCAGTGTCCAACTGGGAACTTAAAGGCATAAAAAAATCGGTTTTCGTAACCGATTTTTTTATGCAATAACTCTATAGGTTATGTTAATGCGTTCTTTTATGGGCTTGGTAGTTTTAGGAATTTGGTGTAGCCAAAAGTGTTGTGTCTCACCTTTCATTAGGAGCAAACTACCATGTTCTAGCAATAGCTTATGTTTCAGTTCTTTTTTTTCTTTGTGCTTTAAATGAAAATAGCGCTCTTGACCAAGTGTTATGGAGGCAATACTGGGATTATTTCCCAATTCCCTTTCGTCATCTGCGTGCCAACCGTTACTGTCCTGGCCGTTTCTATACAAGTTCAGCAGACAACAGTTGAAGTGGATGCCAGTTTCATCTTCCAATTTACCCCTTAGTTCCATCAATTCCTTAGGAAACCTGTTAGGGTACATAGTGATATTGGAATAGGAATATGGTTTGTTGCTGTCTCCAAACAAAGCAGTTAGTCTAGGTTGGGGATAAGTTTTGCCAAATACAGTAATATTATCTTGTCTCCAAGCAGTGGTTTCCCTTAATATTTTAAAATAATATGCTGCTTGGGCACTCTCTAAAAAATTGGGATAATAAGCTATGTCACTATTCGGGAGTTGAAGATCTGTTTTATCGGCAAATAATTTGCTCATGATTGCAAGACGCTTTTCAGCTGATTTCTATACTCAGAGGGGTTTTGTCCCGTAAAGGCCTTAAATGACTTATTGAAATGCGAAAAATTGTTAAATCCACTTTCAAAACAGACCTCGGTAATACTGATTGGTTTTTCTGCCAACAATTTAGAGGCATGTACAAGTCTACACTCATTTACAAACTGAACAAATGTTTTGTTGGTTATCTTCTTAAAATACCGACAAAAAGAGGGTACCGTCATACTTACCAAATCTGAGATTTCCTCCAAGGTGATTTCCTCCCTAAAGTTGGTCTTAACATAATTAAAGACAATATTAATACGGTCATTGTCCTTAACTTCTGTTTGTAGGGAGAAGCCTTGGGCATTAAGCACTTGGTATTCTTTGGAATTTCCCAATTCATTTAAAATATTCAAAATGGACAACAAACGCTGAAAATCTGTTTGATATTCCATGATTTCTATTTTTTCACCAATCTTTTTCTTGGTACTACCATTAAATGCTACTCCACCTTTTGCTATTTCAAAAAGATTCTGGATTTTTTTCATTTCCGGAATATTAAAAAAATCATTGCCCAGGAAATCCTGTTTCATTTGCACAACCGTTTCATTCTTGTTGCCAGTTAGCAAGTCGGTAAATCCGCAATGTGGCAGATTGGAGCCAATTAAAATTAAATCGCCATCTGTATAATAGGAAACGTGGCTTCCTATTTGTCGCTTCCCAGAGCCTCCGTTTACATAGACCAGTTCAATTTCGGGGTGATAGTGCCACACCCCATTCTTGTTGGGTCTATGTTCATCAAACTGCTGGTAGGTATAAGAATGCCCAAAATCGGGTTCTATAACTTCGAATGTAGGTTTAGGTATCATTACTATAAATTCTAATTAGGGATTATAAAGATAATATAGCCATTTAAGGCAATTGTGTGCAAATTTACCTTAAATATGTTGAAAATTACCGTGTTAACAATAGCTTAACATTGACTGATGTTAATATAGAATAGAAACTGGAGAATTCTGGAGTAGTGGGGTGGGGTGAACCGCTGTAGATTTGCCATATCAATGATTTATTAATATTAAATCCTAAATGTTATGAAAGCAATTTTAAAATTAACAGCAATCGCAGGTTTGTTACTAACTAGTACCGTAGCCATGGCGAACGATCCAGGAATGTACTTAACACCACTAAAAAAAGCAAAGAGCTTTATACTTAAGTTAGACAATCAGACAGCGTCTTCTACCTTGACTATGACTGATATGGAAGATCACCAGATATTTGTTGAGAGTATTAAAGGTAAAGGAGAGTATTCCAAGAAATTTGATTTATCAAAATTGGAAGAAGGACGTTACTTTGTAAAAATGGAATCTTCTTTTAAGGTTGTAGAGTATACTCTTGAGGTAACCGAATTTGATGTTGAGGTGGTTTCCAGTGAAGAAACAATAAAGCCATACTTTAGACAAGATGATGGAATGCTTTATGTTAACTATCTTAACGAAAAGCTTAGTCCAATAGTGATTAAAGTTGTTGACGGTCAAAATAGAGTTATTTTCAACCAGGAGTTGGGTAATTCCTTTGTAGTTGGTAAGGCTTTCAACTTTAAAAAGGCACTTAAGGACAGCTATACTGTTACTATAAGCGAAGGAAGCAACACATATGTAAAAACATTCTCTGTTAACTAGTCGGTTAAAGTAAGTCAGAGTTTAATTTAGAGTTATGTTTAATACAGAGGGGCCAATTGGCCCCTCTGTTATTTTTTAGATAAAGCGTACTTTTTTAGTCGCTCCCTTTTATATTCCGGTAAGGCTTGGTTGCCTATGGCCTTTTGAAGGGAGATGGGATCCTTTTCTTTGGATAGAATGACCTTAAAACATTTCCTGATGCTAAGCTTATTGGCCGACATTTCCTTTAACACCAGCGGATCTCCTTTTGTCACCCAGCCTTCCTCTAAAATGCGCACATAGGTGCCGGGAAATCCATAGTCTATAAATTGCTTGATTATTTTGGGATCCCCAAACCGAACCCCAAGTTTATAACAGGGCTCCCTTGGAAGGGAAACCTGTACCACGGCATTGCCAATGGCAAAGATATCCCCAATGCAAATTTGGGACTCATCAAGGCCTTGGATGGTAAGATTTTCCCCAAACATACCCCAGTCCCAATCTAATTTGGGATATATATTTTTCCAGTAGGGGTAGTGCTCGGAACTAAAAAGGTAACAGGCCTTATGTACTCCCCCATGGTGTTTGCGGTCTATTACGGAATCATTGCTCACATCTGTCTTTCCTAGGAATATCGGGTTGCTACTAGGATACTTGTAAATTCCCGTCAACTCCTTCTTTCCGTTATGGAGAAAGCTGGTAGCTTTTCCAATATTGGTAGCGATAACCTTCATTTGTCTTTTTTTTTGTCTTAAGGGGCTTAGCCCTTGTTATGGGAGCTATTTATGAAAAATATTTCGGTTTGTTAGTAATAATATTTTGTTATACCACAGCATAAAGATAGCAAACAAAGGATAGATAATAAGGGGCAATGGTTAGTTTTAAACTGAGTAACCTAGCTTTCACTTATATCTAAGTTTTGGATAAGCATAGGTCCAACGCATAAAACAAAGGTGATAGGGGTAAAATAACATTGGGGAGGTTTATAATCCCCAATAGGAATACACCCAGTACATAAGTAGAAACTGCAGGGGAATTCTAAGGACAAGTATCCATTTTGGCAATCCTGCGGCTTCCTTTTCTCCTTTTAACATATTAATATGCACCAAAAGAAAAACGGTTAGCATTAGAATTATGCCTACAATTGATACATTCTTGGTGTAAGGAAAACAAAGTCCTATTCCCAATAGGATCTCTGCCAAACCGCTAATAAGAACCAAAACTTTATGGTAAGGTAGGTATCGCGGCATAATCCTCAAGTATGTTTTCGGAAAAACAAAATGCATCACTCCGGCAATTACGAAAATTGAAGCTAAAAGGTAAAGGTGCCAAGGGTATTCCATTTGGCAAAGGTATAAATAAATAGAAGCTGAACTACACTTGGTAGTTCAGCTTCTATTTATTCTGGTTACAAGACGGGTTTACTTCACCATTTCATAACTCCTTTTTATGAACTTGGTAAGTTCTTCACCTTTAAGTAAGCCTTTGGACAAACGAGCCAAATCCAAGGATTGGCTAATTAATCGCTCTTTCTTTTTGGCGGTCTTGGTGTTTAGGATCTCTGTAACCAATTCGTGGTTGGTGTTTACCACCAAATTGTACATTTCGGGCATATTGCCCATTCCAAACATTCCGCCACCACCGGTTTGCTGCATTTCCTTCATTCGGCGCATAAACTCGGGCTCGGTAATAATGAAAGGGGATGCACTACTGTCCATTGCTTCCAATTGTATGGTATAGCTCTTGCTGTCTATAGTTTTTTCAATATCAGTTTTTAAGCTTTCTTTTTCTTCGTCCGAAAGTTTGGAGATCTGAGTGTCCTCTTTCTTGATAAGGTTATCAAGGTGGTCGGCATCAACACGGGCAAAGGACAACTTCTCTTTAGAGGTTTCCAGTTTTTGCATTAAGTGCGATACAATGGGGGAGTCTAACAACAATACTTCATATCCTTTGGCTTTGGCTGCCTCAATATAACTGTGTTGTTCTTCCTTATTGGAAGCATAGAGAACCACTAATTTATCATCCTTGTCGGTTTGATTTCCTTTTATTTTCTCCTGTAATTCCTCAAAAGTGTAAAAGCTGCCGTCTACTGTAGGATACAGTGCAAATTTGTCGGCCTTTTCAAAGAATTTATCTTCTGAAAGCATACCGTATTCAATAACAATTTTAATATCGTTCCATTTAGCCTCAAAATCTTCCCTATTGTTTTTAAAAAGGGAGCTTAGTTTGTCGGCAACCTTTCGCGTAATGTAGCTTGATATTTTTTTAACAGCTCCATCTGCCTGTAAATAGGAACGGGAGACATTTAACGGAATGTCCGGGGAATCTATAACCCCTCTTAACATGGTTAAAAACTCTGGAACGATACCTTCTACATTGTCCGTTACAAAAACCTGATTTTGGTACAGTTGAATCCTATCTTTCTGAGCGCTTAAATCATTGGTCAATTTAGGGAAATAGAGGATTCCTGTTAAGTTAAAGGGGTAATCTACGTTTAGGTGTATATGAAATAATGGTTCCTCAAACTGCATTGGGTATAATTCCCTATAAAACCCTTTGTAATCCTCTTCTTTTAATTCTGTAGGCTGCTTGGTCCACGCAGGTACAGGATTGTTAATGATATTGTCTACTTCCTTAGTAGGTGCCGGATCCTCTTCCTTTGCCCCTTCAGGCTTGGGAAGTGTTTCGGTCTTTGTCCCAAATTTGATGGGAACGGGCATAAATTTATTATACTTGCTAAGGAGGTTTCCAATTTTGGCATCTTCCAAAAATTCTGTGGAATCCTCAGCTATATGAAGGACGATTTCTGTACCTCTAGTTTCTTTATCGGCCTTTTTAAGGGTAAAATTGGGAGAACCATCGCAAATCCAGTGGGCTGCAGGTTCGTCCTTATAGCTTTTGGTTATGATCTCAACTTTTTCTGCGACCATAAAAGCAGAATAGAACCCTAGACCAAAATGACCTATGATGCCGGAATCTTTTGCGGAATCCTTGTATTTGTCAAGGAATTCTTCCGCTCCGGAAAAGGCAATTTCGTTGATGTATTTCTGTACTTCCTCTTCGGTCATACCTACACCTTGGTCAGTAATATGGATTTTCTTTCCTTCTTTGTCCACGCTTACCTCAATAATGGGATTGCCATATTCTACCTTGGCTTCCCCAATGGTAGTGAGGTGCTTTAGTTTTAAGGTAGCATCTGTTGCATTGGAGATAAGCTCCCTCAAAAAGATCTCATGATCGCTGTATAGGAATTTTTTTATTAGCGGAAATATGTTCTCTACGGAAACATTAATCTTGCCTGTGGCCATACTTCTAATATTTTTAAGTTTTACAATTTACCATAGTCAAAAAAAATACCATTATTGGGGAATGTGACAAACTGACATTATTTGTAGCAAGGGTATCAAGGTCAGATTGTCATCCTGAAAAATGATGGTTTATTCTAGTAATGGGCAATCAGCAAGGAATTTTATCCGTTTATTTTTCTGTATCTTAGGTAAAAGTTTAATTATTTCCTATACTTTAGATTTTCAAGAAAACTTAATGGGGATGATCCTCCACTAATCAAAATGAAGCAGAAAATGTTCAATTCAAAAATCTCGGGTCTCGGGCATTACGTTCCCGAAAATGTTGTTACCAATGATGATCTATCAAAAATAATGGATACCAATGACGCCTGGATACAGGAGCGCACTGGTATAAAAGAGAGAAGGCATGTAGTGCAGGGAGATGGTGATACCACAACAACCATGGGTATCAAGGCTGCTAAAATTGCTATAGAACGCTCAGGGATAGATAAAAATGACATCGACTTTATAATCTTTGCTACTTTGAGTCCGGATTATTATTTTCCGGGCCCCGGTGTTTTGGTGCAAAGGGATCTAGGAATTAAAACAGTTGGGGCTCTTGACGTAAGAAATCAGTGTTCGGGATTTGTTTATGCCCTTTCTGTAGCCGATCAATATGTTAAGACCGGAATGTATAAAAATATCCTCGTTATAGGATCCGAACTACATTCCCATGGTCTGGATATGACCACCAGGGGTAGGGGGGTCTCTGTGATATTTGGTGATGGGGCCGGAGCAGCTGTCGTATGCAGGGAAGAGAATTCGGACAAAGGAATACTTTCCACTCATTTGCATTCTGAAGGGGAGCATGCAGAGGAATTGGCTCTAATAGCCCCGGGAATGGGCAAGCGATGGGTAACCGATATTTTGAAGGACAATGACCCAGAGGATGCTTCTTATCTGCCCCATATGAACGGACAGTTTGTCTTTAAGAATGCCGTAGTGCGCTTTAGCGAAGTCATCATAGAGGGGTTAAAAGCAAATAATCTGGAAGCAAAGGATATAGATATGCTGGTACCCCACCAAGCCAATTTAAGGATATCCCAGTTTATACAAAAAAAGTTTGGACTTGGTGATGATCAGGTCTTTAACAATATAATGAATTATGGAAATACTACTGCTGCGTCCATACCTATTGCATTGACCGAGGCTTGGGAGCAAGGTAAGATCAAATCTGGTGATTTGGTGGTTTTGGCAGCCTTTGGCAGTGGCTTTACTTGGGGTAGTGTTATAATTAGATGGTAGGGTATTAGATGTACTTAAAAAACAAAACCCGGAACAAATGTTCCGGGTTTCTTTCATTGATAGACTATACTAAACACTAACCATTAACTATAAATATATAGCGCTATCAATGACCAATTTCTTGTATCAACTGTATAGATGATATAATATAGTTATACCTGCAAAAAATCCTTGTTGGGAACTTTATGTGTAGGTAACCATAATAAATTTAAAAACATTGATGTAATGCGGCTATAGGACTGGGGGAACTATGCCTGACACAAATTAAAGGTTTATTCTTATATTATCAAAATATACGGGTCTTTAGTTTCTGTTAATTAACGTAATATTCACTGTATTTGTACACGGTTTTAGAGGACTTGGCGTTTGTTTTACCGTTTAAAAATGGCCTATTTAGTTTGGTGAAATGGTATAGTTTATTGATAATCAATATTATGTAGTTGTGTTCTGTATTTGTAGCTATTTAGTAATGCTGGTTGTACAGAAGTGTAGGGTCTATTTTTAGACCCTGTTTTTTGTTGCCTAATGGGTCTTGGATAAAAGGACACTTTTGTCGTTAAAAGGTGTTTAAGGATTGGTGCTTAAGACTCCAAAATATTGGCGGTCACTACTTGTTGTTTGTCTTTTGGTCTTGTTCTTATAAGCCATAGTCCCAAAAAGGTAAGGGTCCCGTTTATGGGGAGTAACTCATAGCCCACTTGGTATCCACCTAAATTCTCCATTGGAATATTGGCTATAAGCAGTGTCAAGGCCACCGAGGATAATGCTACGATCCATGAATAACGGTCTTTTATCTTGTATTTGGTAAAGATGCCAAAGGTGAAAAGCCCTAACAGAGGGCCGTAGGTGTAGGTGGCTGCCGTAAGGAGTCCGTCTATTACATTTTTGTCCAGTATATGCTTGAAGCTTACAACAACTGTAATGAGTAAAAGGCACATTCCCAAGTGTGTTTTCTTGCGAACCCACTTACGGGTTTTCTCTGGTTTTTTATTAATATTTAAGAAGTCTACACAAAAGGATGTGGTTAAGGATGTTAGTGAGCTGTCCGCACTACTATATGCCGCGGCAATGAGTCCCAGAATAAAAGTTATGGCAACTGCCGTCCCCAGTCCGCTATTGATTGCTATTTCGGGAAAAAGCAGATCGGCCTTGGCGGAGCCTTCCATAAGCGGGAGACTAATGTGCGCCTTTTTTGAGTATATGAAAAGCAGGGCGCCCAATAGTAGAAAAAAGAAGTTTACCAGGATAAGGACCAAGCTAAAGGAAATCATATTTTTTTGGGCTTCCTTAAGGTTTCTACAGCTGAGGTTTTTTTGCATCATTTCTTGATCTAGTCCAGTCATACAGATGGTGATGAACATACCGCCAATAAAGGATTTTAGGAAGTGCGACTTGCTGTAGAAATTGTCTGTAAACATTACTTTATTGTATGTTGATAATTCTTCGGATCTTAAAAATTCGGCAAAGCTCCATTTTAATTCCCTATTGATGTAAAAAATAGACAACCCTACGGCAAGTAGCATAAAAAAGGTTTGTAGGGTATCTGTCCATACAATGGTCTTTATGCCTCCTTTATTGGTGTATATCCAGATTAGGAGTACAGATAGGCCAACCGTAATTTCGAAGGGTACGTTCCAAGCATCAAATACAAATTGTTGTAAAACTATGGTTACCAGAAATAACCGGAAGGAAGCTCCCAGTACTCGAGAGATAAAAAAGAAAAAAGCTCCTGTTCTGTAGCTTACCTTTCCAAATCTATTTTCTAAGTATTCATAGATGGAAGTAAGGTTCATGGAATAGTATATGGGCAATAAGATGTAGGCGATAAGACCGTAACCTGCGCAATATCCCAGTACTACCTGCATATAGCTAAATTGGGACCCGCCCACCCACCCTGGAACAGAGATAAAGGTTACACCAGATAATGAGGCCCCTATCATGCCAAAGGCTACCAGATACCAGGGAGATTGCTTTCCTGCCCTAAAAAAATCGGCATTGGAATCATTTTTACCCGTAAAATGGGAAATAAGCAATAGCATTAAAAAATAGCAGAGGATAAGGATAACTATTAATGTCGGGGTCATTCTCTTAAATTAGCCCGGGAAAGTACAAAAATCCCTTGTCAATATAGTGATGCTTGGGCATCAGATGGGAGATGCAACCTAGAAGGTTGCTAATTAACTTTTATGCTGTATCGCTATTTAACGGTATAAAATTGTAATTTTGTGGATATGGAATTTTCTTCAAAATTATTGGAAAATGCGGTTTATGAGATGTCCCAACTACCAGGCATTGGCAAGCGTACGGCCTTGCGGTTGGTGTTACATCTCTTAAAACAACCCAAGGAGCAGACCACAAGGTTGGCCGAGGCTCTCGTGGGACTAAAAAACAAGGTCAAATTTTGTAAGAGTTGTCACAATATTTCAGATACAGAACTGTGCGAGATATGTTCAAACCCTAGGCGGGATGAAAGTATTGTCTGTGTAGTAGAAGATATAAGGGATGTGATGGCCATAGAAAACACCTCTCAGTTTAAAGGGCTGTACCATGTGCTGGGCGGAAAAATTTCACCCATGGAAGGGGTTGGCCCCCAAGATTTAACCATAAAGCTTTTGGTAGATAAGGCTAAAGAGGGAAAAATAAAAGAACTTATTTTTGCGTTAAGTTCTACTATGGAAGGGGATACTACAAATTTCTATATTTACAAGCAGTTGGAGGACTTGGGTATAAAAACATCTACCATTGCTAGGGGGATTGCCGTTGGGGACGAATTGGAATATGCCGATGAGGTTACCTTGGGCAGAAGTATTCTTAATAGGATACCTTTCGAGAATTCATTAAAAGCGTAAATTGTGCTATTTGAAATAATGAATAAAAACCAAAAATATGGATATTTATTTGTTATTTTTGCAAAATATTAATCATTGTAAGTGTTTTAAGTGTAGATATGTCAAAATTTGAATTAAAATTACCCCAGATGGGCGAGAGTGTGGCCGAGGCTACACTTACTTCGTGGCTTAAGGAAGTTGGTGATATCATTGAGATGGATGAGGCTGTTTTTGAGATTGCCACTGATAAGGTGGATTCTGAGGTGCCCAGTGAGGTTGATGGCGTTTTGGTGGAAAAATTATTCAATGTAGACGATGTTGTCAAGGTAGGTGAGACGGTTGCTGTTATTGAAATTAATGGAGCGGATGTAGACCAGGAAAGTATAGTGCAGGCTAATGTAGCTTCTGCTTCTGATGTTCCCGCACAAGAGGCGGCCCAGGAATTGGAGGTGGCGGTAAAGGAGGTAAAGGATGCTGTTGCTGCTCCTGTATCGGATTACAGTGGTACGGATAGGTTTTATTCGCCCTTGGTTAAAAATATAGCCAAGCAAGAGGGGATTTCTGTGGCCGAGCTTGATACTATTGCGGGTACTGGAAGTGAAGGAAGGGTTACCAAGAATGATATTTTGGACTATGTTGCCAATGGTAGGAGTAGTGACGATAAATCTATTTCCGAAAAAGTAGAAGTACCCAAAGAATCGCCCGTAGAAAAAATAGATGGGGCCGATCAGATTAGTGATAATAAGCAGGAAGAAGAAAAGGTAGAGGAAGAGGTGCAGCAACGCCCCAGTAATGGTGATGAGTACATTCCATTGACCCGTATGGGAAAATTAATAGCCCATCACATGAATGCCAGTCTGGCTACCTCTGCACATGTGCAGAGTTTTATTGAGGTAGATGTGACCAATGTGGTGAATTGGAGAAAAAAGGTGAAGGATGCCTTTGAAAAAAGGGAGGGAGAGAAGCTAACCTTTACACCTATCTTTATGGAAGCGGTAGCTGTTGCCTTAAAGAAGTACCCAATGATAAACATATCATTGGAAGGGGATACGGTTATAAAGAAAAAGAATATAAATATAGGGATGGCCGCTGCATTGCCAGACGGGAACTTAATTGTTCCGGTGATAAAAAATGCCGATCAATTGAATTTGGTGGGAATGGCCAAGGCTGTGAACGATTTGGCCAAAAGAGCTAGGAGCAATTCCCTAAAACCAGATGAGGTTAAGGATGGCACCTATACGGTGACCAATGTAGGAACCTTTGGAAGTGTATTTGGGACGCCCATCATAAATCAGCCACAAGTGGGGATACTGGCCTTGGGGGCTATTAGGAAACAGCCTTCGGTCATAGAGACCAATGAAGGCGATTTTATTGCTATTAGAAGTAAAATGTATTTGTCGCACAGCTATGATCACAGAGTGGTCAACGGAGCTTTGGGGGGGATGTTTGTTAAGGCTGTGGCAGATTATTTGGAAGCTTGGGATATTAATAGGGAAGTGTAGCGCCTAGGAGGTCTAAGGTTTGTTATAGGTTTTTTATAATACAAAACCCTTTGCAAGGTGTACAATAAACACAATACAAAGGGTTTTGGTTATATAATGGGTGTACTTCGGGGATTGTTATAATCATCCTTTATATTTGGTTTAAATAACCAAAAACCAAAAATGTAATGAAACATCCGAAAAGGATGGTGGGAACGATAAGACTTGTAGTTTTATTGTTGTTTCCATTGTCGTTATTGGCTCAGAATGAACCCCTTAAATTGTTTACGAGCTGTAATTGTGATAAAAATTATATTCGACAAGAACTTAATTTTACCAGTCATGTGCGTGATAAGGCCTTGGCCAATGTAACCTTGTTTGTTTACGATATTATTAATGGAAGTGGAGGCCGTACCTATAAGTTAGAATTTGAGGGTTATGGGCATTATGAGGGAATTTCAAAGAAGCTCAGTTATGAATCAAGGGCAGGCATGACCTCGGATGATGTTAGAAAAGGATTGCTTAACCGGATAAAAACAGGTTTGCTGAGTTATGTGCTGCAATCCGATCTGGCAGATAAGGTGGTGTACTCCATATCCAATCAGGGACTTGCTGAGCAGTTGGATATAGATTTTGACGACCCTTGGAACAATTGGATTTTTGAGCTTAGGGGGTCTTTGGCTTTGGATAAGGAATCTAGTAGAAATGAGTTTGAATATGAGTTAGGATTTGAAAGCGACCGGGTTACTGAAAAATGGCGAATACGGACCGATGTTCAAGTAAATAAGTTTACAAGTAATTTTGAGAATGACGGAGAGGAGTTTAGTAGTAGTAAGGAAAAGTATCTGGGTAATGGAAGCGTTGTTCATAGCTTGTCCGACCATTGGTCTGCAGGAATTTTTGGGGGAGCAAGATTTGACACCTATTCCAATATAGACCTTCGGATGGATCTTAGGCCGGCAATTGAGTACAATATATTTCCTTACAGGGAAGTGCTAAGGCGGGAAATTGTTTTTGCATATAAGATAGGGTATTTATATAATGACTATATAGAAACTACGATATACGGGAAGGACAAAGAGTTTATATTTAATCATTCCCTTAATGTGCAGGTCAGATTTAGACAGCCATGGGGCAATGTATCTTCGGTTCTTTCCGCATCTAGTTTTGTGAACGATTGGCGTAAAAACCGAATGCGGATGAACAGTTGGTTGTCTGTTAGGGTTTTAAAAGGACTGGCGGTAAGGTTTTCCGGGGATATAAAATTTATAAAAGATCAGATAAATCTGCCGGCAGGTTCTGCATCTTTGGAAGATGTTCTCTTGCAGCAGAAACAGATAGCTACAAATTATGAGATGGGTTTTGGCGTTGGATTGAGTTATACATTTGGGTCGGCATTTAACAATATCATCAATACCAGATTATAGTGGTGATAAGTTTTATAGGTTCATGTGGTACTAAGAGGTGGGCTATAGTGGTCTTTCCAAGGAAAATGTATTTGCTTATATAGAATATACTATGTTATTATTTTCTCTTAGCTCCCGTATACTTTATATTTGCACAAAACAACCTACAATATGCAGCTAAAGCTTACAAGACCAATATGTTTTTTTGACCTGGAAACTACGGGTACCAATGTGGCCAAGGATAGAATAGTTGAAATAGCTATTTTAAAAGTATATCCCAATGGAAACAAGGAGAGTAGAACATGGTTGGTGAATCCTGAAATGCAGATACCTGCCGAAGTTGTGGCCATTCATGGAATTTCAAATGAGAAAGTGGCCAATGAACCAACCTTTAAGCAGCTTTCCAGAGAGATATATAACATGATAAAGGACAGTGATTTGGGCGGTTATAATTCCGATCGTTTTGATATTCCACTTCTGGCAGAGGAAATGCTTCGTGCAGAAATCGATTTTGATATGAAAAATACGGTTTCGGTAGATGTGCAGACCATTTTTCATAAAATGGAAAAAAGGACATTGGAGGCTGCTTATAAGTTTTATTGTGATAAGAACCTTATAGATGCCCACAGTGCGGAGGCAGATACTATTGCCACCTATGAGGTGCTTTTGTCCCAATTGGATCGTTATCCGGAATTGGAGAATAATGTAAAGAAGTTATCGGAATTCACAACAAGAAAACAATCGGTTGATTTTGCTGGTTTTATAGTATTGAATGAAGACGGGGAAGAGATTTTTTCCTTTGGTAAACACAAAGGGAAAAAAGTCCATGATGTTTTGGAAAAGGAGCCTGGTTATTTTGGTTGGATATTGAATGCTGATTTTCCTCTTTATACAAAAAAGGTCCTCACTCAAATTAAATTAAGCAAATTGAACAATAAGTTGGGTTAGGTCAAGAAATATAAAAATTATACTTTAATTAAAGAGTTGAGGGTGTGGTATCAGGGTTTTGATATTTGCAAATTCCCGGCCCCAAAAGTGTTTTTGTATTATGAAGATAGTTTGTGTAGGACGCAATTATGCAGCGCATATTAAGGAATTGGACAACGAAAGGCCTTTGGAGCCAGTGTTGTTTATTAAACCAGATTCTGCGGTACTGCCTAAGGAACAGGATTTTTATTTGCCAGAGTTTTCTTCCGAGGTGCACTATGAAGTGGAGGTGTTGGTGAAAATTAAAAAAGTTGGCAAATATATAGATGAGAAATTTGCTCATACCTATTATGACGAGATTGGTCTCGGCATAGACTTTACCGCTAGAGATTTACAATCTAAATTAAAGGAAAAGGGCCTGCCTTGGGAAAAGGCAAAAGGTTTTGATGGCTCGGCGGTAATTGGAAAATGGCTGCCGAAAACCAATTTTAAGGACCTGAAGAATATAAACTTTAACCTAAAGAAGAATGATAGCTTGGTTCAACAGGGAAATACCAGTTTAATGCTTTGGGGCATAGATGAGATCATATCCTATGTTTCAAGGTTTTTTACCTTAAAAAAAGGTGATGTTATTTTTACGGGAACACCTGCCGGGGTTGGTAAAATTAACACAAATGACTATCTTTCCGGTACTTTGGAGAATGAACAAATGTTCTCGTTAAAAATTAAATAAATGATCTATAATCTTGACAAGATAAATGAGATGGCGGATGGTGATGAGGAATTCATTAAATCTGTCGTGGCGGTCTTTTTGGAAGAAGTGCCACAAGACTTGGAAGAATTGGAGAGGGCATTGGAAGTTGAGAATTACGAAAGTGTATATAAGTTGGCGCATAAGATAAAGCCCAATGTAGATTTGTTGGGTATGGAACAAACCAGGGCCGTTGCACTCCAAATTGAGACCTTGGGTAAAAAGGAGGAGAATAAGGAGGAGATTCATCGTTTGGTGCCCTTGTTAAAAAAGGACGTGCATCAGGTGGTTTCTGAACTTAAAAATGACTTTAAGGTTTAATGTTTGCTGAAATTATAACTATTGGAGATGAAATCCTCATTGGCCAAATAATTGACACCAATTCTGCTTTTATTGCACAAGAACTCAATAAAATAGGGGTTTCTGTATATCAAATCACCTCTGTTCAAGATGAGAGGCTTCATATAAAAGAGGCGCTTAGGGAGGCGGAGGCGAGAGCCGATGTCATAGTCATGACCGGAGGTTTAGGGCCAACAAAAGATGATATCACTAAGCATACCCTTTGTGAGTATTTTAATGACACCCTAGTAGAGAGTAAGGAGGTATTGTCCCATGTGGAAGGTATTTTCAAGAAACATTTAGGGGTTCCTTTGTTACAGGTAAACAAGAACCAGGCTTTGGTGCTTTCCAAGGCAGAAGTTTTGCATAACGAGTTTGGTACTGCTCCCGGAATGTGGATAAAAAGGGGCGGAAAAGTATTTATATCTTTACCGGGAGTGCCCTTTGAGATGAAAAACTTGATTGGCAAAACGGTAATTCCTAGAATTATAAATGAGTTTAAACGCCCCTATATAGTCCATAAAACTATCATAACTTATGGTGTTGGGGAAAGTTCGCTTGCCGATAAACTATCCTCTATAGAGGACAATCTTCCTGCTGCAGTGAAATTGGCTTACCTTCCTAGCCTAGGGTCGGTAAGGTTGCGGCTTACTGCCAAGGGTAGTAGTAGTGAGGAGGTAAATACCCTGGTCAATGCCGAGGCGGTAAAGATTAGGGAGGTGCTGGGGGATATTATTTATGGAGATGAAGGCGATGAGCCAGTAGAAGAGGTAATAGCCAAATTACTTACGAAGAAAGGGTACACCTTAGGAACGGCCGAAAGCTGTACGGGGGGCAGGATTGCTCAGCAAATTACCAAAATGCCCGGTGCTTCAGCTTATTTTAAAGGTAGTGTGGTTAGTTATGCCACACAGACCAAAATAGAGGTGCTACATGTTTCCCCTGAGACCATTGATAGGTTTTCCGTAGTAAGTGCCGAGGTGGCTGTTGAGATGGCGACAAACTTGAAAAACTTGTTGAAAACGGATTTTGCCATCGCCACAACAGGCAACGCAGGACCAACAAAAGGGGACTCAGATGCAGAGATTGGCACTGTGTTTATTGCTCTAGTCTCGCCAAATGCTACCGTTGTGGAAAGGTTTCTTATGGGGGGTCAGCGTGAGAGGATTGTGCAAAAGGCTGTAAATAAGGCGTTTGAAATGCTTCAAAAAGAAATTTTAAAATTCTGACAAAGAATTTTGTCGGTGACGTAAAATTAATTTAAATTTGCACCCTGTTTATAACAAAATAAAAGTAGAGAGATG
>CAXAVP010000048.1:0-20418 GCA_963972175.1 uncultured Arenibacter sp. | reverse complement strand
TAATTTGGCTGCTACTAATGGTGGTAGTGGCGCTGTTTTTTCCGATGAAGTAATGGGTCGTATTCAAGACTATTTGGCAGATCCTGAAAACACGCCTGTAACGGTTCCCAACGCGGATGGGACCCGCTGGCAACAATATTCTGGGTCCAATGCCAATACTAATTGGTTTAAGGAGATGTACAAGGGTGTTGTTCACCGTCAGCAGCATAATATTAGTTTCTCAGGAAAGCAAAAAAGTGTTAATTACAACGTATCCGGGTCTATCTTGGATGCCCCTGGTATTATGAATTACGGGGACGATTCTTACCAACGTTATACTTTTAACTCCAAAGTGTCCAGTAAGGTGAACGATTGGTTGCAATTTGCGGCAAATTTAAGATTGGCACGAGCAGAGACCGATAGGCCAAGTTATGACCGTGGCTTATACCTTCATAATATTGCGAGAAGATGGCCAGTTAACGGTGTAGTGATGCCTAATGGTGATTATAGTGATGGTTCGGAAATTCCCTTTTTACTGGATGGTGGTCGCTATAAGGGAATCGACCAAAGTTTGGATGGATCTATTAGCTTGGTAATTGAGCCTATTGAGGATTTGAAAATAAAACCAAGTTTACTGTATAGAACGAAGCATTTTAACAATAGCAATCATTTTGCCAGGGTATCTGTAATAGAGCCCGATGGTAAAGAGCGTTTTATAAGAAACAATAATAGCTTTTCTAGATACTCTAGTGAAAGTACTTATTTGTCTCCCAACTTGGTGGTATCTTATGAGAAATCCGTGAATGAGGCGCATAACTTTTCCGGATTGGTAGGATATCAGCAAGAAGATACTGACTTCACTAGTATTTACAGTGCCAAGAATGATTTGATTACAGATGGTGTGCCATCTATCTCTACAGCAGTGGGTGAAGATCACGTGAACGATTCTGCAGGTTCTTTTGCAACCCAGGGATACTTTGGTAGATTTGCGTACAATTATAAGGAAAAATACCTTTTTGAGGTCAATGGGCGTTATGATGCTTCCTCTCGTTTTGCTCCAGACAATAGATGGGATTTCTTCCCTTCGGTTTCTGCTGGTTATAACATTGCCAAAGAGAACTTCTGGGGCATAGATCAGATTGGAATGTTTAAGTTGCGTTACTCCACTGGTAGTATCGGAAATCAAAACGTATCCAATTACTTGTACATTGGACGTATGCCAGTAAGAACCAACTTATGGTGGTTGGGTAACAATGGAAGACCTAATTACACCCTGACACCTGGAATTATTAGTCCGGATATTACCTGGGAAACCGTTAGTACAGATAACTATGGTTTGGATATTGCTGCTTTCACCAACCGCTTACAGTTATCTTTTGAGTACTTCGTAAGAACTACCAAAGATATGTTTGGGCCTGCTGAACGCCTTCCTGCAGTATTGGGAGCTTCTGCTCCACAGTCCAACAATGCTAATTTGGAAACGAAAGGCTTCGACTTTAATGTTTCTTGGAAAGATATGATCGGTGAGGTGAATTATAATGTAGGATTAGTGCTTTCTGATGCGGTAACTACCGTAACCGAATATTCTAACCCCAACAACTTGCTTAATACCTATAGAGTTGGTCAGAAACTTGGGGAAATCTGGGGCTTTGAGACGGTAGGCCTCTATCAAAGTCAGGAGGAAATTGATAATGGACCAGATCAGACCCCGATTTATGGTGGTGTTTGGTACCCTGGGGACGTTCATTACAAGGATATAAATGGAGACGGGACCATAGATTACGGGGATTCTACTACCGATAATCCTGGAGACCGTAAGATAATTGGAAACTCCACTCCTAGATTTAGCTTTGGCTTTAATGCAGGATTGGATTATAAAGGATTTGATTTCTCTATGCTATGGCAAGGGGTTGCCAAAAGGGATCTTTGGACAGGCGGTCCATATACCTTCGGTGCAGTGAGCAACCTATGGCAATCAGCAGGTATGAAAGAGCATCTTAACTATTGGTCAGAAGAGAACCCTGATGGTTTCTTCCCAAGACCTACTTTTAGGTCTACCTGGAGAAACCAGCAGACACAGACCAGGTATATGCAGAATGCAGCCTATTTCCGTCTTAAGAATGTTAGCCTTGGATATAACTTCCAATCCAATGTTCTTGAAAATCTTGGTTTAAAGAAGTTGAGAATTTTCATGACCGGGGAGAATTTAATCACCCTTTCCGAAATTTCAGGAATCTTTGATCCCGAGGCTACTGGTGGATACTGGGGCAACGGGAAAATCTATCCTTTACAGAAATCATACTCAGTGGGTCTGAACGTACAATTTTAAATATTACAATACATATGAAAAATATAAGACACATTACATTTTTGCTACTTGCGGTCTTTGCCGTATCCTGTAGCGATGACTTGTTGGATAAGCTTCCTGAAGACGAGATCTCTCCGGAGCAATACTGGAAAACACCAAATGATTTAGCGTTGTTCCTAAATCAATTCTATACTACCTTTCCAGTACACAACGGCTGGAACGGCGGAATCTTCGAATTTGATAACAATAGTGATAACCTAGCCCAAGTTAGTATCAATACCAGATTTGTTGGAAGCAATAATACAGCTCCAACTTCCGATGGTACCTGGAATACCAATTACGGTAGAATTAGAAGCGTAAATTACTATTTGGAAAATAGTGAAACGGCGGAAGGCCCTGAAGATGTTATTGAGGCCTATAATGGGGAGGCATACTTTTTTAGAGCTATGTTCTATTTTGAATTGTTGCAAAAATTTGGAGGGGTTCCCTATATCGATAAGGTGTTGAATACCGACTCACCAGAGTTGAAATCGCCAAGAATTTCTAGGAACGAACTGGCTACCAAAATTATCGAGGACTTGGATAATGCCATAGCGAAACTAAAGCCTAAGTCGGCCACAGAACCTTTTAGAGTACATAGAGGAATCGCTCTTGCTTTAAAATCCAATGTGGCACTATACGAGGGTACATGGGAGAAATACCACGAAGGGACTGCCTTTGCGGCTCCTTCCAATGAGAGTGCCAAATTTTTGCAAATGGCTGCGGACGCTGCCGAAACATTGATGGATGAAGGCAACTACTCCCTTTATAACAACGGTGAGGTAGATACCTACAGGAGTCTTTTCACTAAGGTAGATTATTCCGGGGTTTCCGAAGTAATGTTCTGGAAAAAGTACGATACCTCTGAAGGCGTAGACCACAGGGTCGGTCACTATATTCCACATAATGGTGCTGGTACCGGAGTTACAAAATCTTTGGTAGATTCTTACCTTAGTATCGACGGACAGCCAATAGCTGTTAGTCCCCTTTACAGTCCAAGTCAGGAAAGTAGCCTTACTACTATTGTTGAAGATAGGGATCCTAGGTTGGCACAGACCATCGCAACGCCTGGGGACCTCATCACAGAAAGAGCTGGAAATCCAGATATTTTCTTTGAATACCCTACTTTTAGGGATAACAATGAGGTGGTTTCCACCACTGGATACCAAATTTACAAAGGTGGTAGTACCGATGAGGGGCAAAGAACAGAAAGTACTATTGGAGCAATTATTTACCGTTATGCGGAAGTACTTTTAAACTTTGCTGAAGCTAAGGCTGAATTGGGTACTTTAACGCAGGGCGATTTGGATAAATCCATTAATTTATTGCGCGCTCGTGTTGGTATGCCACCACTAACCCTTGCCCCAGTTGCTGACCCAAATAAAGCATTCCCTGAGCTAAGCGACCTTATTAATGAGATTAGAAGGGAGCGAAGAGTAGAGTTGGCCTTGGAAGGTAAACGTTTTAACGATCTTATGCGTTGGAAAGCAGATCACCTGATTATTGGTAAAAGACTTCAAGGTTTTAAAATTATTGGAAGCGATATGGAAGATGAATTTGCCGATTTAATTGGAAGTTCTATCCTTGTCAATGAGGAAGGATATATTGATCCTTATATCAACGCTATCCCAGATGGATTTGGATTTAACCCTGACAGGGATTATTTATCAGCTATACCAACAGAGCAAATTGTTTTGACCGATGGAGCTGTTATACAAAACCCTGGCTGGGAATAAGTAAATCTTTTAAATGTCCTAGATAGTTGAAGGCGAACTAGGATATTGTGTCAAGATTAGAGTTAGTTGTTAATTGGTTTTTCCTGCTCTGCCTATTTGGGTAGGGCAGGATTTACTTTTTGGGCCTATTTGTTAATAATAGTTTAATTGACATAGGCTATAACTTAAAATAGCACTTGTCATAGGGAGCTAGCGTTAGTGTATAGGTGGATATTCCTTTATTAAAGAACCATCCCTAATAAACTAATCACAACAATTTTTTACTATGCAAAGTCTTATTTCACTATTAATCTAATAAAAAAGTATAATCGTGTTCTTACTATCAATGCTCCTTATAAATATTGTAATAATAATTGGCGGCCGCCAAGTCTTCCAAGGCATGTCCTACCGACTTAAACATCGTAATTTCGGCAGCGTTTTTCCTGCCTTCTTTATTTTGGGAAGCGAGTTCAAACAAATCGGCCTTAATGTCCGTCTCCTTTAAAACGCCACTTTTTAAAGGAATGACGATATCTCCACTTTCCTTTAGGCCTCCTTGATAGGTATCAACATACACCGCTGCTTTCTTAACTGTTTCATCATCGGCCTCCCGCATAGCGGCCTTGTAGGCCCCTACTAGATCCACATGTTGACCGGGACGTAGATATTTCCCCAGAACAAGAGGCGTTTTGGATAAGGTGGCCGAAGAAATAATATCGACATCCGAAATTTTATCCTCAATCGCTTCTATGGGTTCTATTTGGAATGGAGCATTCTTAAGTTCTTTACAGAGATTTTTGGCCTTGGTATAATCCCTGCCCCAAACATAGACTGTTTTAATTGGACGTACACTGGCATGGGCCATAATTAAATTGGGGGCAAGGGCTCCCGTACCGATCATTAATAGGGAGCTGGAATCTTCCCTTGATAAATATTGTGATGCCAAGGCAGAGGCAGCGGCAGTTCTTTTCACCGTTAAACTTTTGGCCTCCAAAAGGCCAAGGATGCCACCCTTAAGTGCGTCTAAATAAATATAGGTACCCTGAATGGCCGGAAGATTAAACTGCCCGTTTTTGGGACTCACCGTGGCGATTTTTACCCCCGCCTGTTTTCCGGGCTTCCATGCCGGCATTAACAACAAGGTGGAATCTTCCTTTACCTCAGGATTGGGAAAATCGTGATGATGTCTCATGGGCACCAGCGTGTCTTGGTCCGTAAATGCCCCCCTTAGCGCATTGATAAGGCTGGGAAAGTTGGTATTTTGCTCTATAAAACTAGCTGGGATCTGGGTTATATTTTCCATGCGGCCAAAGTTATAAAAATAAAGAGATCTAAGGACCTTTGGCCATAGCTATCCAAACAGCTAGTAATTGTTGGCCAACTTTTCAGGAAAATCCAATTCGGCAACCTACATCCATTCATCAAACAGCCTTTTACGACACAAAAATACTAGTTGTGTTCTACAGCATCTTGGATGGCCGCCTTAATGCCCATTGCAAAAAATAAGGTGAATAATTTAAGGCCTTGCCTGCCAAATTGGTAAGTTCCCCCGAATACCGCTTAAGCAAGCTGGCCAAAAAGTCTATGTATGCCAATGGAAGTTATAGGTTATCCAATCTTTGAGGCAAACCTATTTCTATAACTGGACTCTACCTTACGGTTTTCCGCAATAGGCAATTATTTTTTATGGGGGGAACTGATATTTTTCTTTACTAAGATGGTAGACATGGGGTGGGCAATATCAAAAATATGTGCACTCCAATCTGTGTCCGGTATCTGATACAATTACGGTGCATTTAAGGAGAGTGATTTCCTATACAGTTAAAAAGTACTTGGTTCTAAGCACACATTTGTTGGTTTATAAAACCGAAAAAGAATAGGCTTTTTGTATCTTGTTGGTAGATGAAAGCTATAGGTAGCATACCAAAGAGTATGTAGTAATGGGCAGGAAATACGGTGGTTTTTTATTTCTCAATGGTATATGCTCATTAGAGGTTTCCTAGAATCTATCCTAAGGTAACCGGTGGCAGTTGAATTGAACAAGTAAATCAGTACATGAGTAGATGCAGCAGAACTTCGTAAATAAAGAACAGACCTTTGGAACTGCCCCGGTTTTTTTTACGGCCATAGCCACCATTTTGGGGGCTATTATGTTTCTGCGATTTGGTTTTGCGGTAGGGCAGGTGGGGTTTCTGGGAGCTGTTGCCATTATTCTAATAGGCCATGCGGTAACCATTCCCACGGCCATGGCCATCGCCGAAATTGCTACCAACCAGAAGGTGGAAGGGGGAGGGGAGTATTACATTATTTCCCGTTCCTTTGGTCTGGTAATTGGCTCTACCATTGGGATAGCCCTATACCTTTCCCAAGCCATAAGTGTGGCTTTCTACGTCATGGCCTTTTCTGAGGCCTTTACAATTTTCTTTGAAAGCCTCATTGTTGCCATATCCTTGCCAGATTGGCTGGTATGGTTGCTGCGACAGAAACAGACCATAGGTATTCCCGGTCTGCTCTTATTAACCTATGTGATGCTCACTAAAGGTGCCGACCTGGGCGTTAAACTGCTCTATTCTGTAGTGACGGTTCTTGCCATTTCCCTATTTGCCTTTTTTATAGGGACCACAGAATATAGCAAGACGCAGGAATTTGATCCTTTTTTGAGTATAACAGACGTTCACGGGAATCCCGAAGCTTTTAAAACCGATCCATACACATTGGAGGGTAGTGACAATGGAGTAGCCAGCAGTTATGGGGAGAATGATTCGGTACAAAAAGGGCAAGCCTCGGAACAAGAACAGCAAACTGACAATAAAGATGATAATGGGATTCCCGAAGCTATAGGTTTCTTCATTGTTTTTTCTATTATATTTCCCGCGTTCACGGGTATGACGGCTGGGGTAGGTCTGTCTGGCGACCTCAAGAACCCAGGTAAATCTATTCCATTGGGTACCTTGGCCGCCACACTCTGTGGAATGCTGATGTATTTTTTAATAGCCTGGAAGCTGACGGTATCGGCTCCACCCCAAGAATTGGCGGATACGTCCAGTTTAATTATGGCAGACATTGCTTGGCAAGGCTGGTGGATTATTCCGCTTGGCCTGGCGGCCGCAACCATTTCTTCTGCCTTGGGCAGCATTATGGTGGCACCACGGACCCTACAGGCCATTGCGAGGGACGGTATTTTTCCCACACCTAAATTCAACCACTGGCTATCTAAGGGAAAGGGGAAAAAGGATGAGCCATACAATGCCTCCGTGATCACTATAGTCATAGCGGCCTTGTTTATTCTTATGGGTGCCTTGGATAGTGTGGCCCAGATCATTTCCATGTTTTTTATGGTAACCTATGGGTCGCTCTGCCTAATCTCCTTTTTAAACCATTTTGCGGCTGATCCTTCTTACCGACCCAAGTTTAAATCGCGCTGGTATGTGTCCCTGTTTGGTGCACTTAGTTGCTTTGCCCTAATGTTTTTTATGAACGCCGTATATGCCCTATTGGCCATTGTTCTAATATTGATCTTGTTCGTTTGGGTGGTTGGTAACAATCAGGACAAAAGAAACCTGGCGGTGATCTTTCAGGGAGTTATTTTTCAGCTCAGTAGACAGCTACAGGTTTTTCTTCAAAAGTCGGAAAAGGAACAAACCCAAAGCTGGAGACCTTCTACCATCGCAATTTCAGAGGATAGTTTTACCAGGTTTTCGGCATTTCAATTGTTACGGTGGATTGCCTATCGCCATGGGTTTGGGACGTATATCCACTACATAAAGGGCTATTTGTCCAAAGAGTCCAACCTTGAAGCGGCCCGTTGCAAGAAACAATTGATAGCGATGGCCGACGTTAGCCATAGCAATGTCTTTATAGATACCATGGTTTCCCCCTCCTTTACCTCTACCGTTGCACAGAGTATTCAGCTGCCTGGAATTGCCGGTAAGGAAAATAACCTGTTGTTGTTTGAGTTTCACAAAAACCACCCGGATAATTTGTTGGATATTGTAGATAACCTGGGACTCATAAAATCTGTAGACTTCGACCTTATTATTTTGGCCAGTTCGGAGCGGGGATTTGGTTTAAAAAAACAGATCCATCTTTGGATCTCCCCATATGACTTTGAAAATGCCAACCTTATGATTTTGCTGGCCTACATTTTGTTGGGGCATCCAGATTGGAAGGAAGCTACCATTAACATACATGCTATTTTTCCCGAAGATACCATTGACGAGGAGCGGGAGCGACTTTTTCTCCTTATCCAAACGGGACAATTGCCCATATCCCCTAAGAACATCGAATTCATTACCCAAAAATCGGCTATGAGCATTAAAAACATCATTAATCAGAAATCCAAGGATGCCGACCTAACAATAGTTGGTTTCATTGAAAAAACTGTTGAGCATTTAGGGGCACAAGCCTTTGAAGGTTATGGGGACATTGGTAATGTACTCTTTGTAAATGCCGCGGCCTCCAAGGAGATAAAATAGCATTGAATATGACAGATGAAACGTCTTAGGCGTTTTAGACAGATTCATTTTAAAAATTGGAAATTAAACTATGCAGGTCTTTTGTTCCCCATTTTTTCCTTCCGCTTTTTAAGTTGTTTTTCCAGATCCCTTAGGGTTTCGGCTGCAGCTTTTTCAAAATTGTCTTCATTGGATTTAGCGAAAACCCTAGGTCCCGGGGCACTTAGCTGTATTTCACAAACTTTATGGTTGGGATCGGAACTATTGCCCAGTTTAAAAGAGACGTCGGCCCTGATCAAAAAAGGATACTTATGCGCCAATTTATTCAAGTTTTTGGTGACGATTTCACTAAGCGATTCACTAGTTGGCATTTGCTGGTATTGAATATGTAAGGTCATATTATGAGTTATTAATGATTGATTCCAAAAATAGGGCGATCATTCCTTTCTTAATATGACTTAAATCATTTCGTTTTAGGCGCTGAATTGTAAACTTTGGTAATCATATCACTTAGAAACTATGGCACTTAATTTTAATCAGTACGCAACAGAAGGAAATACTTTTTTAAAGGAATATGCCAGGGAAATGGATATGGCCAATGACTCCGATAAGGCCGGACGGATTTTTACCGCCATCATGTACGCCTTAAGGGATATTATTCCTGTAGTGGAGTCCCTGCAATTCATCGCCCAACTTCCTATGTTCTTAAAAGGGGTTTATGTAAACGGCTGGAGCCCTAAAAAAGAAAAACCTAAGGTAAAACGTATGGCAGATTTCTTGGATTTGGTTCGGGCACACGATTGGCCGGCAGCGGTAAACGACTTTGAGTATAGCGATGAGATAGCAGAGCGTTACGTGGACGCCACCTTTATCTTTCTAAGAAAGTATATTTCCAGAGGTGAAATGCAAGATATACGAGACGGACTGCCCAAAGACCTTAAAAGTATGATCTTTATCAATCCGAATTACTAAAACAATGTTGCAGCAACTTAAAGCAGTAGACTTGGTAGCTACAGTATGTTCGCAAGGATCCTTAAGTATTATCTGCCATGTTTCAAAAGCAGTTTATAGCGAATCATTATTTCTAATTAGCCTACTTAATAATCAAAATACAACCACTTGACGGAGCATGTTAACGGGGCAAAAGATACTTCTCGGACATTGCTGAAACAGTTTTAGATATCCATGAAAACAAAAACAGTATTGCTAACGGAGTTATGGACAGAGGCCAGGACCCGATTAACCCATCAACTAAATAGTATTACCGAAAATGATCTTAAGAAGCGACTTCCTCCCGCGGTAAACAGCGTCGGCTTTTTGCTTCGGCACATAGGGGATGTAGAATTATTATTTGCTAAAAATATATTTGGAGCCCCCAATGTACGGGTCATTGCCAAAACGGTCATTGCTAAAACAGATACTGGGGAATGGAATAATTTGGAGGAGCTAAAGGCTTATGTGGACCACGCCTTTAAAACACTCAAGAATATTGTGGAACAACAGACCGATGCAGATTGGGAATCCTTGGTGACAACAAAGGAATTTGGTACTAAGACCAAGGCTGAGGCTTTTGGAAGGATTGTATCCCATACCAATCACCATGCAGGGCAGTTGGCCTTACTGCTCAAATATGGACAATGACCTGAGGTTTTATAGGTTGGGATGCGGAAAAATAGCTCTTGGGGATAGTCCCAAATGCGGAGCGGATTGGGAGTATATCCAATTTGTGAATCATTAACCCAGAGGTATTAATTAATTTTCATGATGGTCAATAAACCTTTCTCACTTTCTTTATCCGATCTTGTGGTCCAATTGGAGGGGCATATAGACCGGGGCTTAAGTAAAAAGGAGGCCCTGCAACGTTTACAGGAATACGGAGCTAATCAAATTCCGCAACAGGCACCAAAAAAATCCTGGCGTATATTCCTGGATCAATTTCTAGATCCTATTATTTATATTCTAATGGCTGCGGCCTTACTTGCCTTTTTGTTTAGCGATCCCTTGGAGGGTTTTGCCATTTTAATTGTCATATTGATTTCCGTTACGATCGGTTTTTTTATGGAGTTGCAGGCCGTGCGTTCCCTGGAAGCGCTTCGCAAGATGGGGCAGACGATGGTAGTTGTAAAACGTTCTGGAAGCCAGATGCGCATAAAGGCGGCCGAGGTGGTACCGGGAGATATTATAATTTTGGAAGCTGGGGATATAATACCTGCCGATGCCCGTTTAATAAGGGTTGAAAGTTTAACCGTAAAAGAATCGGCCTTAACGGGAGAAAGTGTCCCCATAGCCAAACAAATCCAAGTATTGCCAGAGAATACCCCTATTGGCGATCGTACCAATATGATCTATAGGGGGACTATGGTGGTTGCAGGAAGAGGAATGGCCATGGTGACAAGCACAGGTAAAGACACCCAATTGGGCATTATTCAACAAATGGGCGTGGAAGCCCACAAGGAACGTGCCCCATTGGAAAAAAAACTAAATCAACTTAGTATATGGTTAATTTGGCTTACCCTGCTCTTTGCCGGGTTAATTGTGGTTGCTGGATATATAAGGGGCAAGGACCTCTTTCTTATGATAGAGACCGGAGTGGCCTTGGCAGTAGCGGCCATTCCGGAAGGCCTGCCCATTGTAGCGACCATAGCCTTGGCCAAGGGAATGAAGCGATTGTCCAAAAAGCAGGTTATTATTAAAAAACTGGAGGCAGTACAGACCCTAGGAGCAACCGATATTATCTGTACCGATAAGACCGGCACCTTAACCGAGGATAAAATGAAGGTGCATAGCATGCAATTTGGGCAAATCGACATGGAGGACATCTACCACAAAGAGGCGGCTTCCTTTAATGGCATAAAGAATAATCCCATATTTGATAAAATGATGTTGGTCGCCGTATTATGTAATAATGCAAGTACATCTGCGACCGATGGGAAAGGGGATTCCATAGAATTGGCCTTGATGCATTTTGCCCTTCACTTAGGCTATGATACCGCAGCCATAAGAAAAACCTATCCGGAAATACAGGAGCTGCCCTTTGATGCAAAAATTAAGTTTATGGCTACGGCACACAGACACCAAGATAAATACTTGGTATTTGTCAAAGGAGCATTTGAGAGTTTGGTCCCATATTGTAATCTTGTATTGGATGGAGAAAGTGAAAAACCTTTTGTGGACAAGGGGGATTGGCGTAAGAGGGTAGATATTATGGCGGCCAAAGGCTTGCGTACCCTGGCCTTTGCCTATAAGGAGGTAAGTGTACTCCCTTCAAAGGAGTCCATGGTCCAGAAGCTAAGCTTCTTGGGAATAATTGGATTTTTAGATGCTGCCCGTGAAGATGTAAAAGCTACAATAGAAATATATAAAAAGGCTGGTATAAAGGTGGTGATGGTTACAGGGGATCACCCTGGTACGGCCAGAAAAATTGCCGAAGAGGTAGGTTTGTTGCATAGGGATGCATCCAACCAAATGGTGATGAAGGGAAAAGACCTTCAGTTGACAGATGGGGAATATAAGAAATTGAACAATAGGTTGCTCAGGGCTTCGGTATTTGCAAGGGTGACCCCGGAACAGAAGTTGAATCTGGTAACCTATTATCAGCGGCACAACCATATAGTAGGTATGATCGGTGACGGAATTAATGATGTTCCCGCCTTGAAGAAGGCCGACATTGGTATTGCCATGGGAATCAGGGGTACCGAAGCGGCTAGGGAGGTAGCAGATGTAATCCTAAAAAACGATAAGTTTACGGCCATTGAAATGGCAATCCGACAAGGGAGGGTGGTTTTTCAGAATATACGTCAGTTTGTAGTGTATTTGTTGTCCTGTAATTTGGCAGAAATACTTTCAGTGGGCCTAGCGGCCTTAATGAATTTGCCCTCCCCCTTATTGCCGTTGCAGATTCTATTCCTGAACCTAGTGACAGACGTTTTTCCAGCATTGGCCTTAGGACTCGGTAAAGGAGAAAAGGATATTATGTTGCAAGCTCCCAAAAACCCCAAGGCTCCTATCTTGGGTAAAAAGGATTGGCATCTCACTATCTTGTACGGACTATGTATTAGCCTCAGTGTTCTGGGGTTGGTGGTTTATGCCGACTTTATTCTGCAGCTTCCGGCCAATACAATAAATAATATGGCATTTTATACTTTGGTGATGGCACAGTTATTAAACGTTTTTAATATGCCCAGACTTGGAGGAGCATATTTTGTAAATGAAGTTACTACCAATATTTGGATATGGGGAGCTATTGTAGTGTCCCTGCTAATTACTTTTGGTGCTTACCTTATAACTCCCATTGCCGCGGCACTCACATTGGAGACCCTAACTGGCGTTCAAGTGGAGTTAAGTTTATTATTTGCCATGGCCTCCTTGGTATTGGCGCAAGTGTTGAGGGTAGTATTTTATGGCAAAAGGCTTTAATTACTGCTTTTTGGCATTCCAAATGTTATGTTTTGTTCTTCTGCTTTATTGATATTTTCAATCCCCTGTAAGAGGGCATCCGGATTAAAGGAAATACTATCTATTCCTTCGTCTACCAAAAATTGGGCAAATTCCGGAAGGTCGCTGGGGGCCTGACCGCAAAGACCTATTTTTGTTTTGGTACCCTTGGCAGAGCATATGGCCAGGGATATGATACGTTTTACAGCCTCGTCATTTTCATCAAACAATTGGCCCATTATCTCGGAATCCCTATCTATGCCCAAGCTCAATTGTGTAAGGTCGTTGGAGCCTATGGAAAAACCATCAAATATTTTGGCAAATTCATCGGCCATAATCACATTGCTGGGAATCTCTACCATGGTATATATCTCAAGTCCGTTATCACCTCTTTTTAGACCATTTTCTTCCATTACACCAATGACCCTTTTTCCTTCATCCACCGTTCTGCAAAAGGGTACCATTACCTTTAAATTTGTCAGTCCCATGGTTTCACGTACCCTTTTTATGGCGGCACACTCCAAGGCAAAGCCTTCTTTGTAGCGCTCGTTATAGTATCTGTAAGCCCCTCGAAATCCCAACATCGGATTTTCTTCCTTGGGTTCAAAATCCCTTCCGCCTATAAGGTTGGCGTATTCATTGGTCTTAAAATCACTGAGACGTACTATAACTTCTTTGGGGTAAAAGGCCGCAGCTATAGTGGCTATGCCTTGGGATAACTGATCTACAAAATAGAACGATTTATTGGTGTAGTTTTTGGTCAGTACCTCAATTTCCCTTTGACTGGCAGTATCTTTTAGGTCCTTGAATTTTACCAAGGCCATAGGATGTACTTTTACCTTATGTGTTATAATAAATTCCATTCTTAGCAATCCTACCCCGTTATTGGGGTAAAAGGATAGTTGAAAGGCATTTTCAGGGTCGGCCAAGATTAGTTTGGCTTCGGTCTTGGGAATGCGAATGTTGGAGAAGTCTATTTCCTGTTCTATGTATGCCAGCTTGCCCTTGTACACATAGCCGGTTTTCCCCTCGGCACAGGAAAGGGTAATTTGCGCACCCTGGCCCACCATTTGGGTGGCATTGCCACAACCTACAATGGCAGGCACGCCCAGTTCCCGGGCTACAATGGCTGCATGACTGGTTCTTCCTCCTTTATTGGTGATAAACCCGCCTACCTGTTTTAGTAATGGATCCCAATCCGGGGTAATACTATCGGTTAGAATTATGGTGTACGAGTTGAGGTCTTTGGCATCTTTTGGTGAATTTAGTAGAACTGCTTGTCCTACCTTAATTTTGTGGCCTACGGCATTTCCCCATACAATTACTTCCCCTTTATCCTGCAGTTGGTATGCAATATGGATATTTTTGTTTTTGGTATGGTGCACCGTTTCTGGTCGCGCCTGGGTAATATAGAGTTCATTGCTCAATCCGTCTTTGGCCCACTCTATATCCATGGGTTTTTGGTAATGCTCCTCTATTAGCAATGCCCAGTTGCCAAGGGAATTGATCTCTTCATCGGACAATACATACTGTTGCTGTTTGCTAATGGGGGTGTCCGTATTCACAGTGCTGGCCTCTTCTTCCTTCAAGGCGTAGACCATGGTCTGCTGCTTGTCGCCCAGTCTTTTCTGGATTATAGGATAGCGGTTATTTCGGAGGCTGGGCTTAAAGACATAAAATTCATCGGGGTTTACCGTGCCCTGAACAATATTTTCTCCCAGTCCCCAAACACCCGAGAGCAATATAACATTCTCATGCCCCGATTCAGGTTCAATGGTAAATCCAACCCCGCTACAGCCCTTATCGGAACGCACCATTAGCTGCACCCCAACGGATAAGGCAACATCTTCATGTAGAAATCCTTTATCCTCCCTATACTTAATGGCCCGATCTGTATAGAGTGAAGCAAAACACTTTTTTACGGCCTGCAGTACATTGTCCCCGCCCAAAATGTTTAAAAAGGTATCATGTTGTCCCGCAAAACTGGCATCCGGTAGGTCTTCGGCAGTGGCGCTACTCCTAACGGCTACAGCCCTATCTTCTTTTCCGCACAAACTTTTATAGGCCTTGAGAACCGACTTGCAAAAGGAAGGTGAAAGTGTACTCTCTTTAATACAGTCGCGAGCCCGTTCCCCAATAAGGTCCAAATTGGAATACGCTTTCCTATCAAGACCGGCAAGAATGTTCTTTAGGGTTTCCCGTATGTTATTTTGATCTAAAAATTGCCAAAACGCCCTTGATGTGGTTGCAAATCCATTTGGGATATTGACCCCTTTTTGGGTAAGCTGGTTGTACATCTCTCCCAATGAGGCATTTTTGCCACCAACCGAAGGTATATCTTGGATACCAATACTGTCAAATTTCTTAATGTGGCCTTTCATCTCCTAAGCATTTCATATTACGGTTATCTAAAGTAGTGGGCTTAAGACAGACCGCAAATGACCCTGGTCATAAGGATGTAGTGGGAATCCCTGAAAAATCTGCCCAATAAGGCAAATTAATATTACCTCATTGGATAAATCCATTTTAAATTCTTTGTTTTCCGGTCATCCCGGATATATTAATACGATATACTACAGGACTGCCTATGGCGCTGAGCTTACTGGAAAAATCTCCAATAAATTTGGGGCTGGCATTCTCCTTTTTTAAAATATTCTTTTTTACTCCCTCGGAAAATTCATGTAGTAGTCGTTTTGCGTCCGAACCGCTCAGCTCCTCAAATGTACCGTAGAGTAAAACGGATTTCCATTGGTTTACTGACTCAATTTCATCAACTTGAAAGGAAACCGATTCGTTTTTACGCATGGCATCAATCTTAAAACCTTCCCCCGAATAGGAGATAATGCTATGCTGATCGGCATCGTAATAGTAGGTAATGGGAATTATATCCGAATTGTTCTTGGTGATATAACCTATACGGCCAATATAATTACCGGCCAACAATTGCTTACAGGACTCTGTACTTAAATCTTTGAACATAGATATTCTTTTTTTGGATTAGTGATGAAGACGTCATGAGGCCTTATTGGATCCCAATATTTTTCAAAGCTATGTAGTTGGGGAAAGCAATAAAATGACATCGGTCAGTATCCTCATTTTATACTATTGAATAGTAAAGTATCAACAACAGCATTGAGAGGAAAGGAAGGTAGATATTTCTTGGATTACAGAATGATAAAGGCCTGTGTAGGATTACTGTTTTTCCTTGGCCGTTTGCTGCATCAGCTTTATAGCCTTTGCATCACTTACCTGTGGGAAGTGTTGATAGTACTGGCCTACAGCACGGAAATCATAGGGTACCTCCAAGCAGACAACTTCATCCACATTGGGATGGTGCTTTAATTTTCTAATGGCCGAACTGGGTGCTACCGGAATGGCCATAATGATAGCCTTTGGGTTTTGATGTCCTACCAGTTCTACCGTAGCCAGTATGGTGTTGCCCGTGGCTATGCCATCATCCACAATAATAACCGTCCTTCCCTCTAAGGAGCTGGGCTCACGGTTGGTGTAAAACATTTTATGGTGCTTCTCCAACTTTTTTCTGATTCGGATGGTTTCCTCTTCAATATAACTGTTGTCCACATCGATGTTATCACTTAGAACCCTGCTTTGTAAACTTACGGCCCCAATTGCATATTCCTTGTTAAAGGGATGGCCAATTTTCTTGGAAAGTGCCACGTCCAAAGGGGCTTCCAATGTTTTGGCAATGATCTCGCCCAAGGGCAGCCCCCCTCTGGGTATGGCCATAACTACAACATCTTGACCTTTATACCCAAGCAGTTTGTGTGCCAATTGATCTCCTGCTTCTTTTCTATCCGTAAACATATATATCGATTTTTAGATTTTTTTTATTTGGTTGTGGTCCAATTTTTATATCACCTACTTTGCTCAAATAGGGAAAGAAGAGGCAAACTCCTGTTACCCAACGAGGGTCAAGATCCAAATGCCTGTGAGAAAAGGAGATTGAACCTTCTTTCAATTAAAGCAGGGGCTCTTTAAAAGACAAGGGAGAAGAAAGTATCACTTTGCTGTTTGGCCCCATTCCATCTTCTGTTTTATTAATGGAAACGATTTAATCGTTCTTTAAAGAAATTATAATAAAAGATATCGTGAAATGATTTTCATCAGTCCGTTTAAACTTTCTCCTTATTATCTTAACTAGTATGATTTTTCTCATATTCTTATAGTGGAAATTCCCTTTATTTTGGATATTGGTAATAAACTGATTATGCGATATTTTTTATTATTTGCCTTTGTTTTTACACTAATCTCCTGTAGTGAACAAGGGCAGAGAATTTTCCCTCTAAAGACCAAGCTTACCGAATCTGTTTATGCATCTGCTACCATTCAGCCAGATAGTTTGTACAATGCCTATGCGGTTGTGGCTGGGATCCTTGATGAAAACTTGGTAGCGGAGGGCGATAAGGTTCTAAAAGGAGAGGCCCTAGTGCATATAAACAATAATGCGCCCAAGCTAAATACGGCAAATGCCAGACTTGCTTTGGAGTTGGCACAAGAAAACTATAGCGGCAAAGCCGCCCTGCTTAGAAGTTTGGAAAACGAAATACACGCAGCCGAACTAACATTTTACAATGACTCCATTAACTATTACAGGCAGAAAAGGCTGTGGGAGCAAAAAATAGGCTCCAAGGTGGAATATGACAATCGCTTATTGGCATATGAACTGGCCAAAAACAAGCTAAATCTGTTAAAGGCTAACTATGGTCGCAGCAAAAAAGAGCTTGAAACCCAACTAAGGCAGGCACGAAATACTTACAATGCCTCACTGATCAATTCCGAGGATTTTACCGTAACCAGTAAAATCAATGGTACGGTATATGCGCTATTTAAGGAGCCTGGGGAAATAGTTACCACTTTGGAACCCCTGGCATCTGTTGGTAGTAGCACGGTTTTTGTCATTGAGCTTTTGGTAGATGAGGTAGACATCGTAAAACTGGAGTTGGACCAAAAGGCCCTTATCACTTTGGATGCCTATCCACAGGAAGTCTTTGTGGCAAAAATTAGTAAGATCTACCCTCGGAAGGACGAGCGCTCCCAGACATTTATGGTGGAGGCCGTATTTGAACAGGCACCCAAAACACTATATCCCGGTCTGTCTGGGGAAGGCAATATTATTATCTCGGAAAAGGACCGGGCACTTACCATTCCCAAGGAATTTTTGCTCAATGGAAACCAGGTGTTGACCCAGGATGGCACCGTTGATGTAATGGTGGGATTGCAAAACTTGGACCGGGTAGAAATTCTACAGGGTATAGATGAAAGCACCCAACTTATAAAGCCCGAGGAATGATTAATTGGAAGGTGATATTAAATATAGCAAGGACCCATCTACTCACCAAGATGAAATCTACGGTCACGGCCTCACTTGGGGTAACCTTTGGTATTGGGGCTTATATTACCTTGGTCAGTTTTATGACCGGTCTCAATGAAATGTTGGACAGTCTTATCCTTAATCAAACCCCTCATATTCATCTTTATAACGAAATTGAGCCCAGCCAGGAACAACCGGTAGCCTTGTATAAAGATTTTGAGGATGCCGTTAATATGGTACGTTCCATAAAACCGAAGCAGAGTCAGACAAAAATACACAACGCCCTACCTATTCTAAATTATCTAAAATCTAATGAAAAAGTAAAGGGGGCAACACCACAGCTGCGGGCACAGATATTCTATTTGTCGGGTTCCATAGAGCTAGGAGGCAGCCTGGTAGGGGTGGATGTTATGGAAGAAGCGCGACTTTACAATTTGCGTGATTATATTGTAATGGGAACTGCGGAGGATCTAAAAAATACGGAAAACGGTATTCTATTGGGGTCGGGTTTGGCAGAAAAAATGTCACTGGCCCTGGGAGATCGGGTGCAGGTGAGTACGGTAAAAGGGGATGTTTTTCCTTTGAAAATAGTGGGTATTTACCAAAGTGGAATTGCCGATATAGACAATATCCAAAGTTTTGCCAACCTTAAAACGGTTCAACGTATTTTAGGGGAAGCCCAAAATTACATAACCGATATAAATGTAAAACTACTCACAATAGAGGACGCACCAGCCATGGCCAAAGTCCTGGAGAAACAGTTTAATATAACGGCTACGGATATCAATGAGGCCAATGCCCAGTTCGAGACCGGTTCCAATATTCGAAACCTGATTACCTATGCGGTATCAATAACTCTTTTGATCGTAGCAGGGTTTGGTATCTATAATATCCTGAACATGCTTATTTATGAAAAGATGAAGGATATTGCTATTCTGAAAGCCACCGGATTTTCAGGGAGGGATGTACAATTGATATTTATGAGCCAAGCTATGATCATTGGAGCGGTTGGAGGCCTTTTGGGCTTAATTGTAGGCTATGTGCTTTCTACCATGATAGACAATGTTGCCTTTGAGACTCAGGCCCTGCCCACTATAACAACCTATCCTATAAACTACAATATTTGGTATTATGTTATTGGAATTAGTTTTGCCCTGCTTTCCACATTTGTGGCAGGTTGGTTGCCAGCGAGCAAAGCGAGACGTATAGATCCTGTACGTATTATTCGCGGTACTTAATAAAAGCTTATGAAATTAGTATTAGAGACAAAAAACATTAACAAATACTTTAAAAAGCCTGTCAAGTTCCATGTGCTCAAGGACATTTCCTTAGGGGTAAAGAAAGGGGAGTTTGCTTCCATTATGGGGAAATCCGGATCGGGTAAGTCTACCTTGTTATACATTCTTTCTACTATGGATACGGATTATAGTGGGGAACTATTCCTGAACAATGAATTGGTTACCGGACAAAAATCGCAGGACCTTTCCAGAATACGGAACAAGCATATTGGTTTTGTATTTCAGTTCCATTATTTGTTGTCTGAGTTCAGCGTATTGGAAAATGTGATGTTGCCCGCCAAAAAACTGGCTATAAAATCCCATGCGGAAATTGAACATGATGCCATGGAAAAGCTAAAAATGTTGAATATAGAGACCTTGGCCCACCAGCGAGCCTCAAGAATTTCTGGGGGCGAAAAGCAGCGGGTGGCCATTGCAAGGGCATTGATAAATAACCCCAGTATATTAATGGGCGATGAGCCTACGGGAAACCTGGATAGCCATAACTCGGAAAACGTTTTTGGTATTTTCAAACGCCTAAAGGAAGAAGAAGGGCTGTCACTTCTTGTGGTAACACATGACGAGGATTTTGCCAAGCGTACGGACCGGATTATACAGATGGAGGACGGAAGGATCATAGATTAACTGTAGACAGACCATAAAAACCTAAACAAGAAAAGGTAATTGGGACCAGAATACTTTATGCGCCGGACCAGAAAGCACTAATGGCCACGGTTCTTGCCGTGGATCTGGCATGGTGTAAACTGATATAGATCATTTTATAAAAGGGGAATAATTTATAGCTTTAAGCTACCTAGGTGAGAGGTGTTTTTTATGAACCTAATCCTTATGGAATGTGCCGATCAAAATTAGTATATAT
>CAXAVP010000047.1:0-20493 GCA_963972175.1 uncultured Arenibacter sp. | reverse complement strand
TGCCGATTATTGAGTACCAGCCCCCTTATATCCACCTTGGGGGTAGGATAATCCGTGGCGGGCACCATAAAATCTGTAAACACCTGCATTGGCACCCCACTTACCGTGCTTAAAAGTTGTAGCCCAATATCCCCTAATTCCTGATAGCGTTCCTGATGGTATAGGTCTTCTGAATATATCAGACCCGTTTCTAATAGGGCCATGATTCTTTTTGTAAGGATCAACTGCTGCCTTAGATCCATCAGCATGTTTTAGGAATTCTCCAGCAAAGCAACAAGGGTAGGATCTCCCTGCATTTTAGCATGGTCCAGTGCGGTATGGCCCCTTAGGTCCTTAATACCAGTATCCGCACCTTTTTTTAAAAGAAGTTGTGCTATCTCTTGCCTGTTAAAGGTAGCTGCATAAATAAGGCAGGTGGCCCCCATAGTATTTCGCTCATTAATGCTGGCACCTTTTTCTATCAATTTATGGGCAACATCCGTGTACCCCTTAAAACAAACCCCCATCAATGCGGTATTGCCAGAGGCATCCTTGGCATCAATTTTTACCCCTTTTTCCAACAACAGGTCTGTTATATCGTCCTGATCATAGTAGGTAGAAAGGATTAACGGGGTGGAGCCCCTTTGATCCTTACTGTCCAACAAAAGGGGATTCTTCTCCAACATGGCCCTTACTTCTGCAAAGTTGCCGTTCCGTATTTCATTAAAAAAGAACTCGTTCATACTATCTTTCTATTAGTTAAATATATAAAAAACCATCGAATCCTCACTCAAAAATAGCATTCTGAAATTCAATTCGTTAAAAGGCCAACACCTTACAAAAACAAAGCGAACCATTGAATTTTTATAAACATTTTAATCATTCATTAATATAATTATATCATTTTTGCGTATTTTACTTAAAATGTAATTTTTTAGTTTAACGCTCCCCTAAATTAAGTAAGTTGGATACAACAGTGCACACCATCCCCATACAAGAGGCCCCTATTGCATTAGCTACCGTGGACAGGAATTTTTATTTTTTAAATTGTTCGGACCAATGGCTTGAAGAGATTAACCTAGGCGACAAAAACATAATGGGCAAGCCAATTTATGAAGTTATACCAAATATCCCTGCGGAGTTTACAAACTTGCTGGAAAATTGTTTGACCACAGGAAACATTCAGGAAGAAGAATTGAGGCATCTGTCACCAGAGGGTAGCAGTGCATGGTACAAATGGCGCATAAAACCCTATAAGACAAGCAACAACACTACGGTAGGTTTAATAATAACCTGCCTAAACACCACAAATACCAAAAGAGCCAAGGAATTGCTCAGGGACGCCGAAAATGTAGCCAAGATGGGAGGGTGGGATCTGGATTTGATAACAAATACCGTCTATTGGTCCAATATTACCAAAGTAATACATGAGGTTCCTTTGGACTATGAGCCTAATTTGGAAACGGGAATAAACTTTTATAAGGAGGGTGAAAGCAGGAAAACCATAACCAAATTGGTACATAATGCCATAATGTACGGGGAGCCCTGGGATACCGAGCTGCAGTTGATTACAGCAAAGGGTCGTGAAATTTGGGTAAGAACTAAGGGAAAGGCCGAATTTATAAATGGGAAATGCATCCGTGTTTTTGGGCTCTTTCAGGACATAGATGACCAAAAGAGAGCTGAAATTAAAAGTACCCAAATTCAAGAAAGGTTGGATTTGGCCACCTCTGTTGCCCAAATTGGCATTTGGGAATACAATGTACATGAAGATATATTAGAGTGGAATGAGCAAATGTACGAGCTTTACGGCGTTAAAAAGGAAGGCTTCAAAGGCGTCTATGACACTTGGAAAGCCTGTGTTCACCCTGATGACAAAGCTAGGTGCCAACAGGAATTTGATATGGCTTTGGCCGGAACCCAGGAATTTAAAACACAGTTTAGGATAATAAAGCCGGATGGAAGTATTAAACACATCAAGGCCAATGCCGGACTTTTTAAGGATACAAACGGAAACATTACCAAGATGGTGGGGACCAATTGGGATATCACCGATCAGATAAATGCGCAATTGAGGTTGGATAAAAATAAAGAGTCCTTTAAAGGCTCTTTTGAGTCATCATCCGTTGGGATGGCCTTAGTTGCCAAGGATGGTTCTTGGATGGATGTAAACAACAGCCTTTGCCTAAGCCTGGGATATACCCGCAAAGAACTATTAAACCTTACCTTTCAAGATATAACCCACCCGGAAGACCTGGACAAAGACCTTAGTCATTTACAACCTCTATTGGATGGAACAGGAGACAGTTACCAAATTGAAAAGCGGTATTTTCACAAAACAGGACGTATTGTATATGTGGTTCTAACCGTCACGGCAGTGAAGGGTATAGAAGGAAATTTATCCCATTTTATATCCCAGATTATGGACATTACCCCTAGAATTGAAGCCAAGAAGAAATCTGACCAGTTCTTGGAAATTACCAAGAACCAGAACAATAGCCTGTTGAATTTTGCCCATATAGTCTCGCACAATCTCCGCTCCCATTCATCCAATCTCTCTATGCTATCCAATTATCTATTGGAGGAAGAAGAGGAAAATGAAAGAAAAATCATTGAGAGAATGATCTTTGACGCCTCGGACAGTTTACACGAGACCGTAGAGCATTTAAATGAAGTGGTCCAAATTACCACTGGAGCCCAGGAACAGATGCGTGAGGTTGACTTAAACAACAGCATAATGAACGTGGAGAAGAACATTAGTGCACTACTAAGCGAAAAAAATGTTGAATGTGATATTAACATTGACCCAAAACACAAGGTAAAGGCTGTACCTGCTTATTTGGATAGCGTACTATTAAATCTTTTTACCAACAGTATAAAGTACAGCAGCCCCCTTAGAAAGCCCAAAATTACCGTAACTTCCAAGAAGATGGGGAAAAATATTATTGTGGACTTTAAGGATAACGGCCTAGGGATAAACATGAAAAGACACGGCAAAAAACTCTTTGGCATGTACAAAACATTTCACCAACACGAAGATGCCAAAGGAATAGGACTCTTTATAACCAAGAATCAGATAGAAGCAATGGACGGTAAAATTGAAGTTGAAAGTGCCGTGGACAAAGGGACCACATTTAGGGTTACCCTAAATGCCGAATAAATAAAATATTAACTTATTACCTTTAAATTATGGCCAAATTTAAAAATAGCTGTATCATAGACGATGACCCCATCTCTGTTTTTGGTATAAAAAGATCCATGAAGGAGACAAACTTCAGTGATAATGTGGTGGTATACACCAACGGACAGGACGCCCTGGACGGTTTAACAAAAATGATTGACGAAGGGAAAAAATTACCATCCATCATTTTTTTGGATCTAAATATGCCCATTATGGATGGATGGGAATTTTTGGACGATTTTATAAAAATCCCCAACACCAACACCGATAAAGTAATAATTTTCATTGTTAGTTCGTCTATGGATCCACGGGATATAATAAAAGCCAAAAACTATAACATGGTAAACAATTACATCCTAAAGCCCATTTTAAGAAAGGATTTGGTAAGATTAATGTCCGAGTTGGATATTAAACAACCCTAATGTGAACTAGGCGTAAAGTCTTCTGGGGCATTTTGTGGGATATTTATAGTCCCCTCGCCCCCGGAATCGTTGTAGATTGTCCATTCAGAAAATGTAAATACCGGATTGGCCTTCCCTATATCCTTGTTTCGTACGGCCTTACCGTCCTCAAATTCATGATTGGTACCGGAACCATCCTCACCTACAACACCAAAAACATCAATTATAACTCCAAAGGGATCTACCAACTCCAGATTGTCATCCCCATTGGAATCTGCCGGACCATTGATAGAGACTCCAAAGTCTGGAGCGAAGCCGTAAACAGTCTCAAAATTGTTAGCATTTGGAGAGATCACAAAAGTACTTTGCCCTTGAATTATATAACCTGATAGATCTATGATTGAGCTCACCTCCGTGTTGGCATTGGTATACCTCCTTAATGACCAACCCATTAAGCTTAATGGCTCTTCATCTGCGTTGTACAGTTCTACAAATCTAGCGGCCGTATTGTTATCCGGATCTGCCAACTCCGATATAAATAGTTTGGTAGAAGTAAATTCATCCACCACATCCTCACAGCGTATTCCCGTGAATTGAAGATCTGTAGTGTCCCGCACCACTAGCTGATAATCCTTGCTATCCCTTACCAAAACCCCTGTGATGGTTCCATTGCCCCGGGGCATGGTTACACTTTGAAAATCCGAATAACCACTGTTTAACAATTGTAGTTCCTCTCCGTCACAATTGACCAAGGTTCTAATAGTTTCCTCCTCCTTTAATGCATAAGGCAACCCAACCTCATCATCTACTATTTCCACTTCATCCAAACGAAGCAAGGTGCCCAACATAGAATCGTTCAAATTCGCAAGGGTTATAGACAAGGGCTCTATGTCTACCGCTGCATTGCATGGGGTTACAAAATGCTGTTTCACCGTGGGAGCCGGGAGTCGACCTACGGAGAGATTTCCAAAGACATTGAAGGCACTTCCCATGGTATACATGCCATTGCTTTTTCCCAAATACAACCCCTTGGTTTTAATCAATATCCTTGACCCTACCTCATAGAACAAATGGGCATCCCTGAGGTCTATTTCCAATTGCAATCCCCCTGCTGGATTTGTTGGGCTATCTTGTATATAAAGAGCCCCAAAGAAGTTTCCCGCCCTATCGGAAGACACAATATAGCCTTCAACAATCCAATCTTCCTGAAGCTGTACGGTTTTATCCACATAAAGGGCTTTCAGCTCGCTAAGGCTAATATTGGGATTAGGAACCGAAGAACAATCTGGGACAGGGGCGTCAAAATTTTTGTCCTTTATACAGGCCGATAAAACAAACAGCCCCAAAAGAAGCATATACAGCCCACTAAACTTGTCCTTATAGTATCCCATAGTTATGATAATTGCCTTTTTTGGTATGCCCTCACCAAAAAGCATTAAAAACTAATTGCAAAATTTATAAAATAGGTCCGCCCATAGCCATACCAGTATTTTGGGGCAAAAGATGGCATTCCACTTAAATTATCCTGTTGCTGTTGACCAAAATTACCATTCCTACTCTGCTCATTCCCACCGGTTCTATCAACAGCATCAAATAAGTTGTTTACACTGGCAAAAACACTAATGTACCTGCCATTTTTCAACCATGATTTCCCCCCTATCAAATTCAACAAATAAAAATCGTCCAACTTCTTTTGCGCCAATAGCTTTTCTACATTTTCGTAGGTAGCATCAGGAAAAGGAAGTCCGGTTTCGGGGTTTAGATAAAAACTTTGGGTGCGGGTAATAGTAGAAATGCCTGCATAGTTATTGCCCAAATAATTTGCCGTGGCACCCACCCACCAATAGTTGGGGGCTCTATATTCTGTCCCGAAAGAAAAAGCCTTTTGCGGTCCCTGTGACAATTTATAATCCTTAATCTTGGCTACTCCCAAATCTATGCTCCCTTCCGGGGCAATGACTTCCTCCTCTGCCCCAGCAGTATCAAAATTAATGCTAACCAAGGGATCACTGGCGTATATATATTTCCCCAAGGCCGCTACAAAAGATAACTTCACTGCCGAAGAAAGCTGATATTCCAGCCCTATTTCTGTGCCCAAATGCAGTTTGTCCAGATGCGTCAACACCTCTTGCACAAAGTCGCTCCCAACCCCCGCATCAACAAAGAAAAAATTAATATCGGTAGTATTTTGAAAACGTGTGTAATAGCCTGTAACCCTTCCTTTGAGATCTGCCAGCCGTAAATGGTAGTTTATATCGGTGGTAGAAATATTTTCACTTTGAAGGTTAGGGACCACGAGATTATTTTCCCTTGGATTGATGTATACATTTTGATAAACCGGGGGTTTTGTCAAATAAGCCCCATTTAGGGATATCCAATGCCTGCCATTAAATTTATGTGTATACCCCGCTTTTAACCCGAAATTTGAAAATTGTATCTTTTCCCCCAGTCCGTAAGAGGTATTTAGATAGCGTTGGTTCCTAAAAAGACCGTTTCTGCGATAATTGGTGGAAGAGTAGTCAACTGCTACGAAACCATCCCATTTGGGATAAGTGGCCCCCCATTGTACAAAGGCGTTTAAAACCTTGGCACCAATCTGGTAAAAATAGGCAAATTTGTCACCGGCCACCTTATCTATATTACCTTCCAAGTCATTTTGGGTATTGGAAAAAGGGTCAATATCCCCATGGTATTCCGCTCCTAGCAGATCCTCTATTTCTGCATAATTATCAGAATCCAATTGAAGATAACGGCTACCAAAATCTATCCGCAGCCTCTCGTTTAAACTTAAACTCCCAGTACTTACGGCATTAAGTTGTTTATCATCCGTATTATCGCTGTAATACACATAGGAGGCCCTTCCCTGGGTCATGGTATTGTTATTTGCGGTATACATACCTTCCCAATCTAGCTGAGGGTTATTTAAAAAAGCTTCTTTGGCCATATTGGCCCCAATAAAATTGGCTCCTATGGGGCTATTTACATAAAAGCTTGGCAAATAGCGGTAGTAGGTAGGATCTGGATTGGGGGCATTATAGTAGCCCAATCTACTTTTGGCAGTGTTTCCAAATTGATAGGACACCCCTGTATTGAGCTGTAATTTGCCAGCATTATAATAATGATTCAGCATAAGAAGTGGCTCTTGGATTTTTCGCTCCCTAGCGTTGCGAATCTTGCCATTTTGATACCCCCAATAGGGATTATAACGTTTCCCCTGCAATTCATAGACTTCTTGGGTAATGGCCGATGACCTCCCCCTTCTATTGGATGTCCAAAGTGCGGTTAGGTTGAAACTGTGCTTGGGGTTCAATTGAAATTCAAAGGCCCCGAAGAAAGAATAGGCATCGTATAAGCTGCCATCTATATACCCTTCCTTTGCCCATCTTTTGGAAGAAGAAACACTATAGGCTATTCCCTTTTTGGATACTCCAGAGGAGTAGGTAGCCATTATTCGGCCGGCATAGGTGCGATTGGAAGCTGAAGTAGAAAGCCGTAGCCCCTTACGAAATAAGGATGGTCTGGTAATAATATTGGTGGTTCCCAATATTCCTCCAAAGGCATAATTGGAAGGTTGCACCCCATGGGTAAATACCTGATTTCGGGTAACGTCGTTTAATCCTCCCCAGTTGTTCCATTGCGGTCTGCCATCTACCATTTTATTCATGGGTATACCATTGAGCAATATGCTACCATTTTCGGATCCGTAGCCCCTTACCCTAAAAAATGCCTGTCCAAAATCGAATGCTGCCCTGTTTAGAAAGATGTCCCTACTTGCTTGTAACATTCCTGAGGTCATGGAAACACTTTCGTCTTCCAACAATTCGGTTTCCGTTAATGTAATTAGGTTATCGGTCTTTTCTTGAAGCACATCCCTTTCCAGATAAATTATGCCCAAATCCAAATCCGTATTTTGGACAGTAATCGGCATACTTTTGCTAATATAATCTTGGGCAGAAATGGTCAAGATATAATTGCCCGAACGGTTGAGGGTAATTTGAAACTGCCCGTTTGAAGAATTAGGCTGGGCAGGAGCAAAACCTGCAATTTCTGCCTTGGAAAGAAGAACCAATTCCTTACTGGCCAAATCCTTTATAATTCCTATTACCTTTTGTTGTTGCTGCGAAAAAACACAGAAACTATTGAGTAGTAGAAAGGGTATTGCTAAAGCGTTTTTCATTATACAATATGAAATATTTTAACAATTTTTATGTAATATATTAAAAATTGACAGTATATTCTTAATTTTAAAAGAGAAAAATACGTGTTCCCCTTGCTTTTTTAGTACTAAAATATGATCCATGAGCAAGCTCAAGACCCTATTGGCATTCTTTGTAATTGTTGGTACCACCTTGGCCCAGGAGCGAAAAACCTATAAAATTAGAACTATTGCCTTTTATAATCTTGAAAACTTATTTGACACCTTGGATGATCCCGAAACCTTTGATGATGACCGTACCCCGGAGGGCAAGGACGTATGGACCCAGGAGCGCTATAGTCGTAAAGTGGACCATATGTCAAGGGTCTTGTCCCAAATAGGAAGCGAGACCACCAAAACCTCCCCTGATATCATAGGTGTCTGTGAAGTGGAAAATAGACAGGTAGTGGAGGATTTGGTACACCACCCCTATTTAAGAGGTAAGGACTATGGTATAATTCATTTTGATTCTCCTGACGAGCGCGGTATAGATGTAGCGCTTTTGTACAAAAAGAAATCCTTTATTCCTTCCTCCTTTAGCAGTCACAGACTACTGTTGTACAACTCTGAGAATTTTAGGGACTACACTAGGGACCAATTGGTAGTTGGGGGCTATATGGACGGGGAAGAGATACATTTTATTGTTAACCATTGGCCTTCCAGAAGCGGGGGCGAGGCAAGAAGCAAACCATATCGGATTGCCGCAGCCAAACTCAACAGGCGAATCATAGACTCCATTTTGAGCATTAACCCCAAAGCCAAGATCATTGCCATGGGCGACCTCAATGATGACCCTATGGACGATAGCTTAAAAAAGGTTTTGAAAACCAAAGGGAAACAGGCTACCCTGACCCAGGGGGATCTGTACAATCCGATGGAAAATCTTTTTAAAAAAGGTTGGGGGTCCTTGGCCTATAGGGACCAATGGAACCTATTTGACCAGATATATTTTACCGCCAACCTTGTACTAAACTCCTATGCCGGATTTCATTATTGGAAAGCAGGCATCTTTAGTCCGCCCTACTTGTTGGACCAGAAAGGAAAATACAAAGGTTATCCCCTGCGCACCTATGCGGGCGGAAGTTACATAGGTGGCTATAGCGACCACTTTCCCGTATATATTTATGTAATAAAAGAGGTGAAATAAGGTATTACTGGGGCAGTACTACCTTTATATTTCTCCATTTCACCTTAATACCCCCTCCATCATGGATCTGCAGGGCAATGGAACCTTTTCCTTTCCCAATTTTTTCATCGGTGATACTTACCATTTCCGTACCGTTGAGCCAGGAGGTCAAGCTGTCACCAGAAAGTTTAATTTTCATGGTATTCCATTCCCCCTCTTTTAGTACCTTGTCCTTTTTAGGGTCTGGTTTAATAAGCCAACCCCTTCCATAGGATTCATAGACACCACCAGTATTATGTCCGGCAGGAGCAACCTCTACCTGCCAACCGCTCACCTTGGTACCGTCTACGGTAGAGCGGACAAATACACCACTATTTCCATTGGCCTCTTGTTTAAATTCCAGGGTAAGAATAAAGTCATCATAATATTTATCTGTGGCCAAATATCCATATTGTTTGTCCGGACCACTTTCGGAAATTAACAACCCATCTTCCACGTACCATTTTTCTGTACCATAAATGGTCCAACCCGTTAGATCTTCCCCATTAAAGAGAGACATTTCTTGCGCTATTGCCGGCAAGGCGAACAGCGCCCAAAAGACTACTATAATATTCTTCATATTGATTATAATTTTGATTCGTTGATAAAGTTTTATGCTATTCGCAGCCAGGCCATTCCAGTATGGATCAAATTGTTAGGATCCAGTTAAAGCCTGGTATTCCTAATGTTAGTTAAGCCACTGTGCCCAAGGGATGCGACTAAGGATAAGCAATAATCCCAAACCGTAAAAAATGGCAATGGTCTTAAACTTCTTTACACCCTCCATTACTTTTTTATGCTTGGACCAACCTACGGTAATGAATACCAAGGCAATTATATTGATAAAAGGATGCTCCACGGCCAGTAAACGGGAAGCCGAGTTTAATCCTCCCATTCCCAATGTTTTTATGGCGTTCAACCCATTGGAGGACACAAAATATAGCACCAGCCCCACAAGGAGTTGTAGATGCGATAAGATAAGGGCAAAGAGGCTTATTCTAAAATCTTTGGCCAAGGTAAAGTCCTTTTTCCCTGTCCAGCCCAAGATGCCATTGGCCACTGCCAAAAACAGTACCGCCAATACCACATAGGCAAAATAAGAATGTAATGAGAGTATCCATTGATGCGCTAATCCGTAATCTTCCATAGTTTTGTTTTAATGTATAAATGTAAGGATTTTTGGGAATAAAAAAACCGAATTCCCACCTATAAGCTCCACAGTTTAAAACTAAAAGAAAAAGCGCAAACAAATGTTGGGTTTTAAACGGATTAGCTTCAGTAAATTAAGGGCTAAAGAATCTAAAAAAAGACATACAGATCAATAATGCCAGCTGCTTACTGTTGACAAATGGTTATTAAGCATAGTGTTGGTTTTTACTTGACTCCTCCAAATGCTCCGAAACACATATTTTTATGTAAAATTTCAGTTTTTTTAAAGCCTACTTTTTTCATTAGTTCCAACTGATAGCTAATTGACCTCGGAGAGTCTTCTTTTTCTATATAATCAAGCACCTTCTTTCTGTAATCTTTCCCATCTACACTTTCTAAATAATCGCCATAACGCTCCCAAGTGTAATCATTTACAGCATCTATTTCTTGAGTTATCAAATCTGAAATCATTAAACACCCACCTGGTTTTAATAAACTAAATAATTTACGAAATGTAGTTTCCCAGTCATTGTCATCTCTTAAATGATGTAAAACAGCCCCAGCCAATATAATATCAAAACTATTTTCCTTTAAATCTATTTCTCGAATGTCTCCCTGAATTGTTTTAACCAATTTTTTCGTTTTTTCTGACACTCTTTCCTTTGCTTTATCCAGCATAGGTTTACTCAAGTCTACCAAAGTACAGTTCAGGTTGGCAATTTTAGTTAACATTTTTAAACTATAGTTTCCTGCACCACAACCAATGTCCAATAAATTTTGAGCATTGGGCTTTATTCTTTTGGCGGCTTCTGTTAAAAGCTCAAGAGATATTTTTGCATCTATTGTGGCTACCTGGCCAGTCTCCAGATTCGAAAATCTTTCCACATCATTATCAAAACGTTCCTTAATTTCTCTAATGGATGATTTTTTCATTGTTGTAAGTTGTTATTTGCAATTTCAAATGTATTATTCCTTTAATCTCACTAAAAAGACAGATTTAGTCCTATTATGACACTTTTCAGGTATAGCTATGGAGTTATTTCGACCCCCTCCCTTTAAGCTGGACAGATTAAAAGTAGAAAATTAGCTTTAACTTTAAGCATTAATTATAAAGACGAGTAAAATTTGACCCGTCCAGATTGTCAAGATCCGGAAGGAATTGAACAAGGGCTAGACCAAGGCCGAGAACAGTCGGGAATATTGGGTAAGCTCTGCTCTCCCTTTTTATGCCGGGAGCCAGTGTCTTGGTATAGCAAAAGGATTCTGTTCCTATTTACAGCAAAATGGTGGAAACTTCCCTGAAAGGGGCAGGGTATAGCATTTAACAATATAGATTATGAAAATAGAAGAAAAGCTACATCAGCTAGGCATTGTTTTACCTGCACTCCCCCCTAGGGGTGCAGGTCACTATCTACCTTGGACCATTTCCAACAATACTATTTATACCTCTGGCCAATTACCGTGGAAAGATGGCAAATTTGGGGATTTGGCCTATGCCGGTAGGGTAGGCAGCCAATTGGATATTGCCCAAGGCTATGAGTGTGCCAGAATATGTGCCATTAATGCCATAGCCCAACTGAAGGATGCCGTAAAAGACCTGGATAGGATTGGCAAAATTATTAGGTTGGATTGTCATATACAGGCAGCGGAAGGGTTTAAAGAACATTCAGACGTCCTAGATGGCGCTTCTGATGTTTTTAACCAGGTCTTTGGGGAGAAAGGCCTGCACACTAGATCCGCATTGGGCATTTATCAGTCTCCCATGGATGCCCCGGTTTTGATATATGTACTGGCAGAAATAATTCAACCCTAAAAATATACCCTTTTTTTGCTAGTAGCCTCATTTTAAAATTTGGCTACAAAAGCTCCCTACCCCATATACCCTTTTAAATACAAAGTAGAATAGACTGTAATCTCTTTTGGGGTGCGACATCTTTTCCAAAAGCCATCTGTTACCCTAAAACAAAGGAAATCCATTGCTCATTTCATCATATCGCTACATGCAGATCACAAAAATTGGCCTCCCCATTTTAGAGATAACCTAAACTAAGTTGTCTCTATTTCTGACTGGCATTTTATAGTAAACCCCCAATAATTCCCAATTATTTTTACCGACCTCCCTTCTCTCGACCCCAGAAATCGCAGTATCTTAAAAGCCACATAAAAGAGTTCAAAATTATTTTTAGCAATATGAAAAATCCTACTTCCGAAAAATGACATAAAACCATTTTACCTTCTTTTTATTATCATATTATTAGTGTTTTTTGCGAAATGACGAATTAAATTTACTGAAAGCTATGTTTAGAAGGACAAAACAGAGATAAATGCAATGAAATGCTCGTTAAAATTAGACTACAGAGAGTCTATATAATCTAAAATTGAACAATATGAAGGATAGAGTAGATGAAATGGATTTCAAAATTTTAAGCTTATTGGCAGACAATGCACAAATGCCCTACACGGAGGTTGCCAAAAAGGCCGGGGTTTCACCTGGCACCGTTCACGCCAGAACAAAAAAAATGAAAGATTTGGGGCTGATAAAGGGGGCCACCCTTAGTTTGGACTATAGTAAGATTGGCTGGAAAATGACCATTTTCTTAGGAGTTTTCCTTAGGGAGAGTATTATGTACAAGCAGGTAATTGAGGCTCTGAAAAAAATTCCTGAAGTGGTAAAAATACATCACAGTACGGGCAAATACGATATTTTCGTAAAAATGCACGCCAAGGACAGTATGCACTATAGGGAGGTGTACCAAGATACCATACTGTCTATTGTAGGAATAAAGGGGATAGAAACATTTATGTCGGTCGAAGAAAAAATGAGCCGCCATATTCTTTTTGATTAACGCAGCAATACAGCAAGTTTAACCGAACAAGATTAACCCTTCCAGATCCTAAATCAATCATAAACACATTCTTCTACTAATCCTTAAAAGGCACTACATATTTTTTAATTCGGCCACCAATTCTGTTAAGGCGGCCTTTGCATCCCCAAACAGCATAGAGGTCTTGGAGTTATAGAACAGTTCATTCCCTATACCTGCATACCCTGCATTCTTACCCCGCTTATTAACGATAATATGTTTGGCATTTTCCACATCCAAAATAGGCATGCCAAAAATAGGGCTCGCCGGATTATTGTGTGCTGCCGGATTTACCACATCATTGGCACCAACCACCAAAACAATATCGGTATTGGCAAACTGTGGGTTTATATCGTCCATTTCCACCAGCATATTGTATTCTACATTGGATTCTGCCAATAATGCATTCATATGTCCGACCATACCTTCTCCTATAGGGTGGGTGACATATTTTACACCAACCCCTTTTTTAGACAGTAATTCTTCCAACTCATGAATTACATGTTGTGTCTGGGCAACTGCCAGACCATATCCCGGAACAATGACCACGTTGTTGGCATAATTCATCATAATGGCCGCATCACTGGGATTGGTATTCTTAATAAATCCCAATGCTTTGTTATCACCTTCGGCAGCAGCAGCGGCACCAATGAGCTTAAGGAACCATACAGCCCCACTGGAGTGGTAGTCAAGTTGCTTTTAAACCAATGTGCCACAAGCATCGCCTTTAGTTCTCCCTGCTAACTGTAGAAAAGATATAAAAACTGGGCCATTAAGGGCAAACACCTTAACAAATAGGCTTTTTAGCGCTTACGTACGCAGTACCCATATGATATTCATCATTTTAAGCCCTATGCTTTCATGCTATCTTTGGGTTAATGGGGCCTTATAATTGTTTATGGCTATGAATATTACATCGACAAAATTTAAAGGGTTAAAGCAATTTTTTATGGAGGTTGGTGACCTCTCCTATTTTGCAGCCAGATTCTTTAAAGAGGCCCTAAAGCCTCCCTTTGAATTTAAGGAGCTCTTACGCCAGTGTTATCAAATGGGTAATCGTTCCTTGGTATTGGTAGGGGTAACGGGGTTTATCATTGGCCTGGTCCTCACCCTGCAGTCCAGACCTACCTTGATCCAGTTCGGTGCGGTTTCTTGGATGCCAAATATGGTAGGCATTTCTATAGTACGGGAAATAGGACCTGTTATTACCGCCTTGATCTGTGCCGGTAGGATTGCCTCCGGTATTGGAGCGGAATTGGGCTCTATGCGGGTAACGGAGCAAATAGATGCCATGGAGGTTTCTGGAACCAATCCGTTTAAGTATTTGGTAGTGACGCGTATCACGGCAACCACCCTTATGCTTCCTATATTGGTGATTTTCGGGGACTTGGTTGCACTGTATGGATCGGCATTGGTAGAGAACCTTAAAGGCAATGTTTCCTTTCTCTTATATTTTAATACCGTGTTTCATGCCCTGGCCTTTGGCGACCTGATTCCGGCCACGATCAAATCTTTCTTTTTTGGTTTTGCCATTGGATTGGTTGGATGTTATAAGGGGTATTATTGCAAAAAAGGAACAGCAGGGGTGGGTATTGCCGCTAATACCGCAGTGGTTACCGCCTCCTTACTATTGTTTTTTGTTGATTTTATAGCCGTATTTGTTACAGATATCTTTTATGACCTTTAACATGACAAACCAGGACCACAGCATACCAAGAAAGGAAAGCTCATCAATGGGACCCCAGGTGATTGAAATTAAGGACCTATACAAAAGCTTCGGCAATAATCATGTTCTCAACGGTTTTAACTTGACCTTAATGGAGGGAGAGAATTTAGTGGTCATGGGGAAGTCCGGTTCTGGCAAATCGGTAATGATCAAATGTCTCGTAGGCCTTGTAAAACCGGATAGTGGTACGGTGAAAATACTGGGCAAGGAAATTAATGAATTAGACCAAAAACCTTTGGACGAATTGCGATCGGATATCGGTTTTCTATTCCAGGGAAGCGCCCTATACGATTCCATGACGGTCAGGGAAAACTTGGAATTCCCCATGCGCAGACACAAGGAACGCCTTGGGGTGGTTAATGATACCGAACCATTGGTAAGGGAAGCATTGGAAAGCGTAGGCCTTGCAAAGGCCATAGATTTAATGCCGGTTGAACTCTCTGGCGGCATGAAAAGAAGGGTAGCCCTAGCCAGAACACTGATACTAAAACCCAAAGTTATCCTTTACGACGAGCCCACTAGTGGGCTAGACCCTATAACCTCCAAGGAAATTATAGAACTAATGCGCTCTATTCAAAAAAAATACGGCACTTCTTCCTTGATCATCACCCATGATGTGGATTGCGCCCGTGTTATATCGGAACGGATGATCTTATTGGTAGATGGCATTAATTATGCCGAAGGTAGCTTTGAGGAACTGTCGCGGGCCACCGATCCGAAAATAGAGGCTTTTTTTAAAAAATAAGGTTATGGCAAAGACAAAATTGGAAAACTTGAAACTTGGAATATTTGTGATTTTCGGAAGTGCCCTGCTGGTTGTGGGCGCTTATTTAATAGGTAACAGACAAAATATGTTTGGCAAGACCATCCCCATTAGTGCTATTTTCAAGAATGCCAACGGACTCCAAAATGGCAACAATGTTCGTTTTTCGGGTATTAATGTGGGAACGGTGAATAAAATTGAAATGATCAACGATACCAGTATTAAAGTGCATATGATCATAGCCGAGAAAATGCAAGATCACATTAAGCAGGATGCCGTTGCCACCATAGGCTCGGATGGTCTGGTTGGCAGCATGCTCATCAATATTGTTCCGGGATCCGGAATGTCGCCCCACATTGGTCCGGGCGATGAATTACAGACCTATAGTCGGGTGGCCACACAGGATATGCTCAACACCCTTAACCGAACCAATGAAAATGCTGCATTGCTGACCCAAAACCTACTTATGGTCGCCCGCTCACTTACCCAGGGCAACGGGACACTTGGCCGATTATTAAATGATTCAATTATGGCAAATGAGCTATCCAATACCATTACCAATTTAAAACATTCCAGTAGTCAGTCCAATGAAATGATTGGCCAATTAAACCAAATGGTAAGACAAATAGACCTAGAACAAAGCACTGCAGGGGTTTTGTTGACCGATTCCATTTCTGGAAAAAAAATACAGAACACTATTGCCAATCTGGAAAGATCCAGCATAGCCCTGGAAAAAATGTCCGCCAGTCTCAACTCTACTTTCAGCCAAATTGAACAGGGAAAGGGAGCTTTAAACTACTTGGCAACCGATACTGTTTTGGTAAATCAACTGCAGGCCAGCATGAAAAATGTTTCGGAGAGCGTCAAAAATTTTAATGAGGTTACCGAGGCCTTGAAACACAATTTTCTAACCAGGCGTTATTTTAAAAAACTAAACAGGAAAAAAGAAAAAGAAAGCAAGCTGTCTCAAGAACCGCAAAAATAAATGACCATATCAGCTAAACAAACAGGCAATACCCAACCTAGCGCGCCGAACTTTCAAATTATGGAAACCTTCTGTGTAAGTAAGAAAAGGGGGAGGTATTATTCCCATGGTCTTGGTGCCTGATTTTAAGAAAACAATAACGCTAACTTTTTTACATTCTGCCCCTATAATTCTAATTTCACTCTATAAAAACGCAATATCATGAACGATTTAAAAAATAAAGTAGCTTATATTACTGGTGGTTCCAAAGGAATAGGATACGGGGTTGCCGTACAATTATTGGAGGCAGGCATGAGGGTTGCCATCAGCGGAAGGTCATTGGCATCTACAGAAAAGGCCGCCAAGGAACTGGGCCCGGAGGATAGGGTAATGGCCATTGCCTCGGACGTATCCGAACTATCAGATGAACAGGAAGCAGTACAAAAGATAATGGAAAAATGGGGGTCCTTGGACGTGGTCGTTGCCAATGCCGGAGTAGGGCATTTTGCTGCCGTGGACGAAATTTCCGATACCCAATGGCACGAAATGATAAACACTAACCTCAACGGAGTTTTCCACACGCTTAAGGCTTCTGTAGAGGCTTTAAAAAAGTCCAAAGGCTATTACATTACATTGGCAAGTTTGGCAGGCACCAACTTCTTTGCCAAGGGAGCGGGTTATAACGCCACCAAATTTGGGGTTGTTGGTTTCACCCAAGCCGCTATGCTGGATCTTAGGCCTTATGACATAAAGGTTTCTACCATAATGCCAGGTTCCGTGGCCACCCATTTCAACAACAACGAACCTTCTGCAAAGGACGCTTGGAAAATACAACCCGAAGATATAGGGGAGTTGGTGTTAGACCTATTGAATATGCACCCAAGAACCTTACCCAGTAAAATAGAGGTACGGCCAACGAGACCTGATAAGAAATAATCCCTAAACCTCTTTTTCTACAAATGGTATTTGGGGATTACCAATTTCCAATATCAAGGTTTTTAGGCAATCCATAAAATGGGCAATAGTATCTTGGGTAATCAAAGTATCCTTGTTTCTACTGCCCTTTTTTTCCTTTACGGCAAAATTGAGGAGTCCGCCGCTTAAATTTTTAAACGAAATAATCCCGGCTTCTATGTTTTCTATAGGGCGACTGTGGTTGTACATCATTGCATAACATAGCAACTGAAAAGCTTTACTGTAATCATAATCGGCAATACAATCTTCCCAATCCACTATTTCTACATTTGGACCGGTAACCTTTCCTGTTTTGTAATCAATAATTCTTAGTCGACCGTCTTTTTCGTCAATCCGATCCAATTTTCCCTTTAGCACCACCGGAAAATCCAGTTCTGGAATATGTATGTTGATACGGAGCTTCTCTTCAATTCCCAAAATCTTGATCTTGTGTTTTTCTACTTCCTTCAACTCCAATTTTAGAAAATTTTCCACATAGCGCACAACAACATTAAAAGCGATCAAATTTTTGCCCCTCGTTATATCACCATCGGCAAAACTCTTGGCAAAATGGCCGGTTACCGTCGATTTTACAGCGGCTATCATTTGCTTTATTATAGTGGTATCCAAATACGCTCCCAGAAAAGGCTTGTAGAGGTCCTCTAGGGAATCGTGGACAATTGTCCCAAAGGTATTATGTGCAACGGTCTCCTCCACTTCCATTACATCATCTATCCCCAAAAGATTGCGCTTGTAAAAGTCCAAGGGATTTCTAATATAGTTACTAAGAGAAGTTGGTGAAAAACCATTGCCGGCATGTTCCTTTATCAATTCCATAAGACCAGAATCCTTATCTATGCTCTGTAAGGATTTTACGGAAGGGACAATTTCTGGAGCCGCAACTATTTCGGTAATGCTCTCCTGCATATTTCCATCAGTTAAGAGCTGTGTAAGCAGCCTGCTCTTCTCTCCCCCTTCCAAGGCATCGGGTTCTGTATTGTACACCAAATAAACGTTTTTGGCACGCTGTAAAAGTCGATAAAAATGATATGTATACACAGCATCCTTCTCCTTATAGGTGGGAAGTTTGTAGTATTTCTTTAGGTCGAACGGAATAAATGAATTATTGGCCTTTCCAGACGGCAGTATTCCTTCGTTTACAGAGGTGATAATAACCGTTTCAAAATCCAACACCCTGCTTTCCAACATCCCCATTATCTGTAAGCCCTCCAACGGCTCTCCCTGAAAATCCAAGGTTTCGTTACGTATCAACTCGGTATATAAACTTTCCAGGGATTTTAGGTCGTTTACAAAGGAATACTCGTTTACCATCTCCCGTAGCTGATTGAATTGGGTATGGAATTTATATAAATACTCCAGTCCCAATGCGTCATGTAGCGACTGGAACCTATCCCTTAATATTTGGATAATTTGCTCACAGCGATCAATAAAAGAGTTACTGTTTACCGTATCCTTAAAAAACAACAATTCCAATAAATCCTGGTTCCCTTGTACTATAGATTTTAAGTTCTTGGTGGTAATAAAGGCCCAATTATTCTTTTTAATTGCCTCACTCAACATAAAGGCCGTATTGCGGCCACCCTCAGTGCAAAGAATTTGTATATAGGGATGCGATAAAAAATCCAACATTTGTTGATAATACCACCCCTGTTGATCCTTTTTAATATGCAAGGAGAAATATTGGGAGAACAAACTGGCAAGTGGGGTATTTTTTAGGGGATAGCCCATGGTAATATTTACGCTATCTATTTCGGTGGGTATAGCGTTCAACAAGGGATTCAGCAAGGCCTCATCCCCTAGAACCACAGCGGTTTTTTTTAGGTCGGAAGCACTGTCTGCTTGTAGTTCCAACAACAGATTCCCTACGTATTTGGTTTGGGAAACATTCTTGGGCACTCCTACAATCCTAATGTTCTTTTGGGACAAATAATTATTCTCCACCCCCTTTAATGTCTTCCCCTTGAGCCAGTCCCATGTTCTGCGGTGTTGCCTAATAAAATATCCTGCATCATGAATGGGGTCTTCCAAAAAGTAGGGATCTATGTCCCAAAATATATTGGCCTTTCCTCCTTTAAGAATTTCCTGAATAATATGGGATTCAGCGGTATTAAGCGCATTAAATCCTATAAATATATGTGTATTGTCTGCCGTTTGTGTTATGTACCCCTTTAAGTGTTCACAGGCCGTCCGATAGATTAAGCCTTGATGCCCAAGTCTTTTGGTTTTCAATAAATCATTGAAGGTGTTGTACAGCATTTCCAGATTATTCCAGAATTGGATGTAATTTTCAACCATCTCGGACTTTTCCTTCTGAAGGGACCAATGACTCATTTCCTGTATGTCTGCCAAATAGGAAAAGATATCCTTGGAATCTATTAAATACCTGTCTATTTCATTAAAATCCTGTAATAGGGTCTGGCCCCATTTGGAGAAGGTAGCAAAACTATCCTTTTCCTGTGGGCCAACTGTCTGATAGGCTTGGTACAGGGTAAACAGCTGTTCCATGTTGGAAGCCCCTTGGAGATTGCTAATCTCTTCTACAAAACCCTCTATACTGTATATTGTGGGCGAAAACATGGTTTTATTTCCTGTTTTGGCCAAAGTGGTCCTTAATATTGTGCCTGCCCTTTTACTGGGAAGAACAAGAATTAAGTCATCAAAGGAATCGTAGGTACCCAATAAATCACGGACTACCTTTTGGAGAAAACTCTGCACAAGTCTAGGGTTTAAGAATTAAGTGGCAATATAAAAGTGGGGCAACGCCCACTTCCCTCTTCACCATACCAAAAATAAAAAAAGCCCCGCAATTGCGAGGCTTTTAATTATGGTTTTAAAATTATCCGGGAATTACTTCACCAAGTTAATTTCAACTCTTCTGTTTTGAGCCCTACCAGATCTAGTGCTGTTAGAGGCGATAGGCTTATCTTCACCGTAACCTATAGCAGACAATCTAAACTCTTCAATACCTTTTTCTACTAAGAAAGTCTTAACAGAAAGTGCTCTGGACTCTGAAAGTTTTTGGTTCAAAGAAGAACTACCAACGCTATCAGTATGACCTTCTACTGTAAACTTAGCATTAGGATACTCTTTAAGGATAGTGATAATATCAACCATTACAGAAGTAGACTCTG
>CAXAVP010000046.1:0-20921 GCA_963972175.1 uncultured Arenibacter sp. | reverse complement strand
ATGAAGATTGTATGGATAAAATATTTTACAGAAATTAAGAACTTTATTATCCATGTAGTATGCAGAATTGTTCAGGGTTTAAATTATTGGTTATATTCTTTGCCATTTTGTGTTATGCCAATGCGTTGCACGGTTTTCAGGATATGAGGTTTGATCATTTGACCGATGCCGATGGGCTGTCAAACAATTCTATTACCGCCATTGCGCGGGATAGGGTAGGGTTTATGTGGTTTGGGTCATATAATGGACTAAATAAATACGATGGAAAGGGGGTAATATCCTATCGCTATATTCCTGGGGATGATACAAGTATTAAGGATAACCATATTACCTGTCTTTTTAATGACTCCAGTGGTGAATTATGGATAGGGACCAGAAATGGGGGCTTGCTCCAATATGATTTTGAAATAGATGGTTTTAGGTCGTTCCCTTTACTTGAGCAACATTCACAGATAGGGGTGGAGATTAGGGCTATTGAGGAAGATAATAATGGCAATATATGGGTGGCTACCATAGCATACGGTCTATTTAAAATATCCGTTGATGGGCATATTGAGAATTATACCAACTCTTTACATTCCAACCCCCGATTGGAATCCAATAACATCACAGCCTTATGCTTCAACAAACAAACCAATCAATTATTGATTGGTGGAAAATCCCCCTTTCTGGTATCTTTGGATTTATCTACTTATACCGTTGATAGGTTACCCCTTATCAGCGAGGAAGAAAAGGTATATGTCAAGAAAATTGTGCTGGATAAAACAGGTGGAGTCTGGGTAGCTACCTATAAAAAGGGACTATTTCATATTAGAGAAAATGTACCTGTTATAAATTTCAATACACTAAACAGTGATATAAAACACAATGTCCTTTTTAATCTTTTTTATAACCCGGGTGATAATACCATATGGTTGGCAACGGATGGACGGGGGATACAGATATATGATATTGAGAAAAATAAATTTAAACAAATTAGTAAATCCCTAGCCCCAACATCCCTGAGCAGTAATAGTGTGTTGGAAATATATGCGGATAACGTGGGTTTTATGTGGATCGGGACCCAATACGGAGGTGTGAATATTTACAACAAGCACTATGAAAAATACAATACCCTAAATATTTATCAGGGATTAACACATAATAGGATAAAATCTTTTTTACAATATAATGACGATCACATTTATATAGGTACTGATGGTGGTGGGGTATGTTTATTTGATAGGGGAAAGAATAAGATAATTAAAATAGACGCAGTAGGTAGCATGACAAGTGTAAATGCCTTAAGGAAGCGGTCTAATGGAACTATCGTTATTGGTACTTATGGAAATGGCCTAATAGAATATGACCCCAATTCCAAATCTTCAAAAAGTTTGTTGCCTCAGGGTTTTTTAGATAACAATAGTGCCGAGATATTTATACAGGATGTACTGGAGGTAGATAATAATCTTTGGTTTGGGACACCGTATGGTATTTATTCCTTATCGTCAGACAAGAAGGTTAACAAAATTGTACTACAGAATCCTGAGGCGCTTGCTGATGACTATCAATTAAATTCCTTAATGTGTTTAACCTTGGCCGATGGCTATTTATGGGCTGGGACCAAGGCTGGTTTCGTTAAAATAGATATCGATAAAAAACGGGCCGATGAATACTTCAAAATTGTGCCTTCAACCGGATTGACCCCAAAAGATAAGAATATTGTAAACAAAATAAAAAGATATAAAAATGAACTGTACCTCTGTACTGATAGCGGTTTGGAAATTTTTGACCTTCAAAGTGCTGCAATTTCAAAGCATAAGGGGTTTAAGGAATTAAAGGGTATTGCGATTCATGATATCGTTTTCCAGGACAATAAACAATTTTGGCTTGCCACAAATAAGGGGTTGGCAACCTTAGGGGAAAATAGCGGAACCATTAATTACGAAGATAATTTAAAAGGCCTTCAGGGAAATAGTATTACCACAATATATAGGACTAATGACGGAGAGCTGTTTGTTGGGGGCAATAAGGGAATCAACCACTTCTATCCCGAGGATTTATATTCTGGCACGCACAGCTTACCTATAGTATTTACTGATTTTAAATTATTTAATAAACCTGTTGACTTTTCCAGTCAAAAAGGGGTAATAACCAAACATATATCCAAGTATGAAAGTTTAACTTTAAAAGCAGATCAAAATGATATTAGTTTTGATTTTGTAGCCTTGGATTACAATTTGCCCAAACAGCTTAATTATTCCTATATGCTGGAAAATTATGATCGGGATTGGAATCATGTGAAAAACTTAACCACGGCAGGTTATACCAATTTGCCTCCGGGCCAATTTAGATTAAAGGTGAAGGCTTCTAGTTCAGATGGTGCAAGAAAAACCAAGGAACTAACTATGAACATAGAAATACTTCCACCTTGGTATAAGACAATTTGGGCCCTAATATTTTATGTGCTTTTCATTCTACTCTTATTGTATGCATTTTTTAGGATTGTTTTGAACTGGACCAATCTTAACCATAAATTGGAAATTGAGAAATTGGAAAAAGAAAAGAACGAATCATTGAGTAAGGAGCGTATAGAGTTCTTTACCAATATTTCCCATGAATTTAAAACCCCCTTAAGTTTAATTTTGGCCCCCATTGATAATATGATTGAAAATGGTAATGGGTCTACCGAGGACTATAACCTAATTAAGAAAAATGCCAATAGACTTCTTCGTTTGATAGATCAGTTGATGGATTTTAGGCGAAATGAAATCAACAATTTAAATGTCCAACATAGTATTTTCGAAGTAAATCTATTTGTAAGGGAAATTTTAGATTCTTTTCAAAACCTGGCGGATCAGCAAGAAATACAACTTACATATAAACCCTGTCCCGATACGTGTATTAAAATGGATAAGGATAAATTGGATAAGATACTTTTTAATTTGATGTCCAATGCTTTCAAGGCTTGTAAAAGCGGCGATTCCATAATGGTGCGTACAGCCTTTAAGGGTAATGAATTGGAGTTACAAGTAAATGATTCCGGCAAAGGTATTTCTGCTCAAAATCTCAATAAAATATTTGATAGGTTTTATCAGATAGAACAGAATTCAGGGGGCACAGGTGTAGGCCTATCGCTCACCAAAAGATATTTGGAATTGTTAAACGGAAAAATCCATGTGGAGAGCAAGTTCAACATAGGTACCCGCTTTACCATAACTATTCCTGTTGTGTTTTCCGATGACTGCGATGAAAACCTTACCAACGAACCACAAAACCATTCAGAGGTAGTTGAACTAGGAGAAGCCAATTCCAACATGTTACCAAATACCAAAAAAATATTAATTGTAGAAGACGACTTGGATATTTTAAATTACCTCTATCATACACTTGGTGATTCCTATCAGGTCATTAAAGCTGTTAATGGAAATGAAGGGTTTAATAGGACTTTGGAGAATTGGCCCGATATGATTATTAGTGATGTTATGATGCCTAATACCACAGGATTGGAGCTGTGTAAAAAAATAAAGACCGATATTCGGACCAATCATATTCCTGTAATTCTCCTGACCGCCATGTCCTCTGAGGAGAATATTATTGACGGAGTAGGGCTAGGGGCAGATTTATATATCCCAAAGCCTTTTAATATTAAACTTCTGCTTGTCCAAATAAGCACATTGTTTAACAATATAGAAAAAAGACATCGGAGGTATAGGGATAACATATTAAGTCCGTCTAATGAAATAAAGGAAGAACAGAAAGAGAATTTATTTGTAGAGCGGGCCAAACATGTTATAATGGAGCATATATCTGATAGTTCGTTTACCGTAGCGGATCTAAGTCGTGAAATGGCTATGCACAGAACTAATTTGCACCACAAACTAACTTCTTTGACGGGAATGGCCCCTTCTGAATTTATTAGAAATGTAAAATTAAGGGAAGCATTGGCACCTTTAAGTGAGGGCTCAATGTCTATAAGTGAAATAGCCTATAGTGTTGGTTTTAACACGCCCGCTTATTTTTCAAAGTGCTTCAAAAAACAATTTGGTTGCCTGCCAGGTGAATATAGGAAACATCAGGACAAGGGAATCTGAATTTCATGTTTCACAGTTTATTCGTTACAGCGAAACATATTTTGAGAATAAATGTAACCTGCTTGGGTACATCAAAGTGTATAGCTAAATGTCCATATGTTTCCATTCTTTAGTTTGGATAATCGGTAAAGGTTTGTTTTTTAATGCTTTATGTAGTTATTGATGAGTTGCAACATTTGTTGTATCAATATCTACATATGTTGATTTCATTGCTTTTAAAGAGAACTAGTTTTAGTACGATGAAAATTACCAAAGTAAAAAAAGTTCTAATTATTAAACTGATCGTAGTGTCAATGACTATTGTTAGCATGATTTTGTTAGGACTGTGTATTAAATAACCTAAAACTAGTAAAATGGAAAAAAAGATGAAATTATTGCTAATGTTCTTAATGCTTTCTGGCTTAGGAATGTTTTCCCAAGAAGTTCAAATTACGGGTTCGGTTGTGGACGAACAGGGAATTCCTCTGGCAGGGGTCAATGTTCTGTTAGCAGGCACAACCAATGGGACCCAAACTGATTTTGATGGGAATTATACCTTGATGGCCAGTAAAGGATCTGTTTTGAATTTTTCTTATTTGGGTATGAAGCCCTTGACCGTTACTGTAGCAAGTTCAAACCAAATTAATGTAACCATGATCGAAGATGCAAATACCTTGGAAGAGGTGGTTTTGGTGGGTTATGGATCGGTCAAAAAAGGGGATTTAACGGGATCTGTAGCCTCAATATCCTCTAAGGTATTCGAGGAACAGCCGGTAACACAGGCCTCGGAAATATTACAGGGTAGGGTTGCCGGTGTAAATGTTGGCACTCCCTCAGGGAAACCAGGCGGGAGCCAGGTAATAAGGGTTCGTGGCGCTAATTCAATTAATGGTAACAATGCTCCCTTGGTGGTGGTGGATGACCTTATTGGTGCCGATTTCAACACCATCAACCCCAATAATATTGAATCCATCCAAGTTTTAAAAGATGCCTCTGCCACTGCTATTTATGGGTCTAGAGGAGCCAATGGGGTCATCTTGGTGACAACCAAAAAAGGACGCACTGGAAAAGCTCAGATTACTTTTGATCATTTTACTCGAATTCAGGACGTTCCAAATAAAGTAAAGGTCTTGGACGCCGTAGGATATACAACTTCGGCCAACAATAGACGGCAGTATGCAAAATACTCCCAACAAGTCAATGATTTAACAGATTTTAACTACCCAACCACAGAGGAAATTTTAACCCCTGATGAAACCGGAAATAGGAGTATGACATGGTTATATTATCATCCAGGTGCTATAGAGGATGCTAGGAATGGTACCTTGGCTATAGATTGGCAGGACGAAATCTTCAGAACTGCCAGAATGGATAATTATAACCTTGGTATACGGGGAGGTAGTGAAGACGTTACCTATAGTATTGATGCCAATTATCTTAACCAGGAAGGGTTGGTCATTAATTCGGATTATGAGAGATTCAATCTTAGCACAAGTATCACGGCACAGGCTAATGAACGACTAAAAGTTGGGGCTACGGCATTGTTGGTCAGGGAGAATGACAATCCGGTAGGGGAAGGTAGTAGAGGTAGCCTCGGTGTGGTTTCCGCGGCATTATATGCTTTGCCAGTAGGTCTCGGGGTTAAGTATCCAGAAACGTACGATGATCCCAAATACCCATTTGATGAGGCCCTTGTAGGACGATATTTCAATCACCGTGGTAGTTTTGGAGGGTTTGGCGATTCTTCGCCCAATGGAGGAGGACTTATTAATCCAGTTGCCGCAGCCTTGGAGCCAGAACGCGAAATTTTAACCACAAGGAATACACTTTCTTCTTATTTGGATTACAAGATAGCTGAGGGGCTACAACTTAAAGTATCTGGGGGAGCCATCTTGAGCAGCAGTAATAATCGACAATTTTTTAATGAATTGATCAATGGAAGCAGCACACGCGATGGAGAAAGAACGGCTTATACAAGCAATTCTGAGGAGAATTCATGGCAGAATTCAAATATTCTTACATTTAACAGGGAATTTAATAAACATACCCTGGGGGTAACTGGTCTTTTTGAGCAGCAGTATACAACAACTACCGGCTCATCCATAGCTGTACAGGGATTTAGCAACAACACAACAGGATTCAATGCCATTCAGGCCGGGGAAATAGTAACGGCAAAATCGTCTTTTAAGGAAAAAAGGGTCCTTTTGTCCTATATGGGACGTATTAACTACGGTTATGATGATCGCTTTCTACTAACCGGTTCTATAAGGTCCGATGGTTCTTCGGTTTTCGGGGACAATAACAAATGGGGAATTTTCCCTTCCGGTGCTTTGGCTTGGAAACTGTCCAATGAGAAATTCCTACAGGATAATGCCAATATCAGTAATTTAAAATTTAGAGTGTCCTATGGAGTAACTGGTAATCAGGCGATAACCCCTTACCAATCACTTACCCAAATTTCTACGGGAGGCACTGGATTGGACTATCCTACCAATGGTAGCTCCCTATCGCTGGGTAGTACCTTTGAAAAAATTGCCAACCCGGATTTAAAATGGGAAAAAACGGCACAGGCAGACATTGGTTTAGACATGTCCCTGTTCAACTATAGATTAAACCTAACAGCGGACTATTACCATAAAAGAACCAGTGACCTGTTGTCATCCCGTACTTTGGCTTCCCAGTCAGGGTTTAGTTCGGTACTGCAAAACGTAGGGGAAGTAGAGAACAAAGGTTTTGAATTCCTTTTGGATGGTACCCTCATTACTGCGGACAACTTCAATTGGACGGCAGGGGTAAATGTAACCTTTAATAAGAACAAAGTTTTGGAGCTTAGTACTCCCGAAGAGGAAAGAATTCCGTTAAATAGTGTTATGTACCTGTTAAAGGGACAACCTCTTGGGTCTATTTACGGTTATGAATATCTTGGGGTATGGCAATTGGATGAGGTGGATGAGGCCTATGGTTATGGCCAAATTCCCGGTACGGCCAAGATTGTAGATCAGAATAACGATGGGGTGTACGATGAGCAGGATAAGGTATTTTTGGGGTCTGCCAATCCAGATGTAAGCTGGGGGTTTAATACCGCTGCCACTTATAAAGGGCTTAGCTTAAACGTACAGTTCCAAGGGTCTCATGGAAGTGAAATTTTCAATGCTGGAGCTATGGGACGTTTTGACATGGAAGATGTTGGGGCCACAGGGTATAGAGGGAAGGAAAGATGGCACCCTATAAACCAACCGGACGGATACTATTCCCGTGTGGACTATACCGGAACCATCAACCAAACAGCGGCAAGGCAAAATGCAACGAAAATATTTACTCGAAAGGATGCGTGGCAATCGAATATATTCGTTGAGGACGGATCGTACATACGGCTTAGTAATGTAACCCTTGGATATCAATTCAGTGATGTAATTACCTCCAAACTTGGGGTGAATGGCTTAAAATTATACCTAAGTGGTCAAAACCTAAAGTTGTGGACGGACTATACCGGATATGATCCAGAACTGGCCGCCAGTGAAAATGATAGTGTAAAAGGCTATGAGTTGGATGGCTATCCCAAAGCCAGGACTTTTACCCTAGGTGTTAAAGTTGACTTTTAAACGAATAAAAAAACAATCATGAAATATTTATATAGAATTTATACCAGCATAGTTGTAGTCCTGTTACTTGGTTTATTTTCAATTTCCTGTGAGAAATTGGAAGAAGAACCATTTAGCTTTGAATCGGCTACGAATACCTTTCAAAATATAGAAAACTTTGAAAACTTGGTAAACGGTGCAACAAGGATATTGCAGAGTATTGACTATTATGGGCTTACAAGTGGTAGTAAAGCCATAGAATCCAATCCAACAATTGATACTTACAGTTTCACACCCGCTGATTTTGAAGGTTATTGGTCCGATTCATATAGGGCTATAAACAATTTGAACAGTATAATTGAAAATATTACCCTAGCACAAAATAGCACAGAGGCCCAACGGGATAAGATCTTGGGGAAATCTTACTTTTTAAGGGCTTTTACCTATTTCAATTTAGTTCGCTTTTATGGGGACGTTCCCCTAATCCTTTCTGGGTCCTCTTCTTTAGATAATGTTGGTGTTAGCGATCCTAGGATGGCCTCGGTGGACGTATATGCCCAGATCATTGCAGATTTTCAGCTTGCAGAATCTTTGTTGGGTACCGCAAACCTTCCAGGGGAGCCAACAGCCTGGGCTGCAAAGGCATATCTGTCAAAAGTGTATTTGACCATGGCCGGCGCCCCGTTGAAATTAACGGAAAATTATGCCAAAGCAGCATCCAAGGCCAAGGAAATAATTGATTCGGAAGCGTTCCAATTAGGAGCCTATGTCGATAATTTTGTTGCCTCCAATCAAGATAGTAGTAGCAGCATTCTCTTTCAATTCATTTATTCTACCGATGCGGGTTCGGCTTATAGTAACCCATTGTTTGGAAGTACCTCAGTGAGAAATGGTATTACCAACCCAGGATCTAGGGCTTATAGGAGGTATATGGATGAATTTCCCGATGGCCCTAGAAAGGAGACTACTTTTTATATGAACACTGATCCGGTTATTGATAATTTTTTGAATGAAACCGACGGAAATGGCAACTATTCCAATCAGGCTTATAGAAACGCCAATAAAATAGGTGAGCCTGATGAACGGAAATATTTTCTAAAGGATGCCTTGGATACTGGTTTTATAAAAAAGTACACCTATGGTTCCCAAGGTGCGGAAGGAGATCAATCCGATCAAAATTTGGTTATGTTCAGATACGCAGAAGTCTTGCTAATATATGCTGAAGCCCAGAATTTGGCCGATAATGGTGCCAACAATCTATCCTATGAATTGATTAATAGTGTAAGGACAAGAGGAAGGGATGAAGCAGCTGCCATTCCTCCAATGTCCCTTTCTACCTCAGAATTTGATAAAATGGTTATAGAGGAACGCTATTGGGAATTTGGGTATGAAATGAAGAGATGGTTTGATGTGCTCCGTAAAGAGATACCATTAACTTTTGATATATATACCAGTGGAGAATATGAAGAATTTACTTCTGCTTTTCCTGATAGGTACCTGTTCCCCATACCACAACGGGAGATTGAATTAAACCCCAGTCTAACCCAAAATAATGGATATTAAAAACTTAATTTAGTTGAGTTTGTTTAGTTTTGTCAAGAAGAGGCTGCCATAAAAGGCAGTCTCTTTTTTTTATGAAACTTGATAGCGTACTCAATAACTATATAGCTATAGCTCTAATTATATACACCGTTAAGAATAAAACATATAGGTAACTCATTGCAATTTTTTAGTGAGGTTTTGTCTATCATATTTGATAAATAATATGACACTAAATTTAACGGTTATGTAGAACCTCGGGTTCAAGAAACCACCATCTCATTGGCCTTGTCTTCAAAACAAACCTTATGTTTACTAATCAGGCCAACATTTGGGTGACAGTAAAGCACATTTGATGTATCCCTAAGTGAATTTTTGATATTCCTTCTATTTATTGCACATTTGCGTTTAAAATTTCACATTTAACTCGGCAAAGAGCTAATCATTTAATTAAATATTAATACAATGGATTATAAATTACAAATCCCGAAAGGGTATTGTCCGCAATTAAATATGCAAGAGACAGAACAGGCAATAAAATTGATTAAAGACTTTTTTGAGCTTAGTTTATCATCTGAATTAAGATTGAGACGCATTACAGCACCTTTATTCGTAAAAAAAGGATCTGGAATTAATGATGATCTCAGCGGAGTGGAGCGTCCTGTAAGTTTTCCAATTAAAAGTATGAATGATGCCGAAGCCGAAATAGTTCATTCGCTGGCTAAATGGAAAAGGCTTGCACTGGCCCAATTAGAAATTGAGTCGGGTTATGGAGTGTATACTGATATGAACGCATTACGCCCAGACGAAGTTTTTTCAAATATACACTCCATATATGTAGATCAATGGGATTGGGAAAGAGTAGTCTCAAAAGAAGAAAGAACTATTGATTTCTTAAAATATATTGTACGAAAAATTTACAGTATCTTTAGAAGGGTAGAATATGTTGTTTATGAGCGTTACCCTCATTTAAAGCCTGTACTTCCGGAAGAAATAACTTTTATTCATACAGAGGAATTGGCAGGACAGTATCCTAATCTTTCATCCAAAGAAAGAGAATCCCAAGCTGCTAAAAAGTATGGAGCCGTATTTATAATAGGAATTGGAGGACTACTTACAGAAGGGAAAAAACATGATGGAAGAGCTCCTGACTATGATGATTGGAGCACTGAAACTGAAAATGGTCTAAAGGGGCTTAATGGAGATATACTTATATGGAATCCTGTGCTTGAAGAAGCCTTGGAACTTTCATCTATGGGAATTCGTGTAGATAAAGAAGCACTTAATAGACAATTGGCTATTGAAGGAGCAGAGGATAGAAAGGATTTAATGTGGCATAAGATGCTTCTTAATGATGAACTTCCTTTATCCATTGGAGGGGGCATAGGTCAGTCGCGCCTCTGTATGTTCTTCCTTAAAAAAGCACATATCGGAGAGATTCAAACCAGTATTTGGCCCGAAGAAATGATAGAAGAATGTAAGCAAGGGAATATTCCCATCCTTTTCTAGTTCCACTACACTTTACATTCCTTGAAATGACTGCCTAAATTTTGGGCGGTCATTTTTGCTATGATTATCATACATAAAATTAGCACTTAAATATGTTGTAATTTTTGTTGGTGTATTTTGGTTCTTTATTGAGAGTCAATAGAAACTATGCATTAGTTGTTCTATAGTGGGTCCCATAGCGTATTATTAGTGGGAGGGAATTGTAAACAACAATGGTCAATACTCACTTGGGGCATTGGGTATCTTAAGCGGATAGGTGTTAGAAATTCTTACTTCAAATATTTTGTAGTTGGTATGTGCGTACGTATATTTAGAAATTAATAGTAAATTAACCTTCGTCAGGTAAATGTTATTTCGCCTAAGCTTCCTCTTGGTTTTTCTAATTGTATCCTGTTCTTCCTCGAAAAGACCGGATATTGTTTTTGAGGATTTTGAAAGCGGTAACTTTGGAAAATGGAACAAATTAGGGGTAGCATTTGATAAACCTTCTAGGATCGATTCCGTTTCCAAAAAAATAAAAAATGCCCAAGGCACCTTTTTTGCTTTTTCCAATTTTGAAGGGGAAGGGGAAAGTCGTAATCAAGGTAAGCTAGTCTCAAAGAACTTCACTATAGACCGGAAGTATATTCGTTTATTGGTTGCAGGAGGTAAACATGATACACGGGAATGTGTTAATCTAATAGTAAACAACAAGATAGTAAGGGTTGCCAGCGGAGAGGACGATAATATTTTTAGAACGGTGATCTGGGATGTTGCGGATCTGCAAGGGGAGAGAGCTGTGATAGAGATAGTGGATGCCATGATTACAGAATACACACCAAACTCATTACCCCATGTGTTGGTAGATAATATAGTATTTAGCGATTTCAAAGATGCCAGGCAGGAGGTTTTTGAGGATTTTGAAAGCGGCTCCTATGAGAATTGGAAGGTTGAGGGAGAAGCCTTTGAGGTGCCCAGAAATAGGACCAATGTATATTATCCTATTACGGCCGATGGGTTCAATGGTAATTTTTTTGCTTTTTCATTTGGGGAGACCCATGATACCAAACAAGGAAAACTCACTTCCAAAACCTTTACAATTAAGTATGATGGCATTAAGTTTTTAGTGGGGGGAGGAGGACATCCCAACAAAACCTGCATTAATTTATTGGTCAACGATTCCATTGTTTATTCCCAAACAGGACAAAACGACGGGCAGATGCGTTGGCAACAATGGGATGTAACGCCCTATGAAGGAGAGAAGGCTAGGATTGAGATTGTGGACCATTACTCTGGAGGATGGGGACATATTATGGTAGATGATATCATTTTTTTCAACAAACCTTTGTCAATTAATATTTGGATATACCTAGCTGTAGCAGTCCTTGGTGTTCTCATCATAATTTTACTGCTAAGACCAAATATCTTTCGTCAAAGAATGGGAGCAAAAGTAAAAGTGAGTGAGGTAGAAGTTGAAAAGTTAGAAAAAGTCAAAGCCTCAATTAAGGTGTCTGCCATTTACAAAGATCAAAACCTTTCCATAGATCAAGTATTGAAAGAGACTGGAGAAAGTGAAGAGAACATCAATATGCTTTTCGATAAGGTAGGGGGGACCAGTCTAACCAATTACCTAAATTATTTGAGGGTAGAGGAATTTAAAAGGTTGTTGCAAGACCCCAATAATGAAGCGTATACCATGATGTATTTGGCCGAAAAAAGCGGTTTCAGTTCCAAGACTTCATTTTATAGGATTTTTAAGGCCGTAACCAATCGTACCCCCTCGGAATATAAAAAGAGCCTAGGCCAAAAATGATTATAGCTTTAGGTTATAAGTAGACATTCTGTTTAGAAATAAACATTTAAAAGATTTTACTATACCAGTTGGAACATAGGAGTCCATAGATTTTTATCAGCTAGCCGGTTGATGAATCAAGATGGATATTTTTTCTTTCTAGAAGGCTTTGTTGACTAAATACTCCTTTTACCTCTATAGGTGTATAAGTAGAACAAACAGTTATAAGATGGGTATCTTACCTCATGCCCATCTACCTAGGTGAGGGATCCCAGCCCTATAAAGCTCCGTATTTATGGCTATTGGGACGTCCCAATACTTAAATTGGGATATATTGGTCCTTGCAAATCTGTATACTTTTCAATTCTAGTCCTACTTTAGGACGTTATAAAAACAACCGGAAATTAGGACTCATTTCTGTACTGGGTAGTAACAGGAAAATTAGGTGGATTTATGGTTTCCCTCAAATCACTTTATTACCTTATGCTGATTTTTGAATTCAATGACTTTTATAAATTGTAGATAACCTTAAAATATCAAAATATGAAAAACGGTAAAGGCAATGGTTTATTTAGGGATCCTTATGTGAAAAAGGGACATGCAGGCAAATCGCTTTGGGCAAAAGGGCAATACATGTTGGGCAATAGACTACCTATTCTCTTAATAGCTGTTTTGGCGAGCTTTTACAGCAATGCTCAAACCACAACTTCCACAACCTCCCTTTTTGACGGGACCACCCTTAAGGGATGGAAGGCCGTAAAGAAGGAAAACGCCAAATTTTGGTCCGTTGTGGATGGTGTCATTACAGGGGGGGACGGGGTAACTAAAATCCCTACGAATACCTATTTGCATACCATCGATAGTTATGGCGACTTTGAGTTCCGTTGCCTGTTCCGAATTACCGGAGACCATGATACAGGACTTATAAACAGTGGAATCCAATACCGTTCCATTATAAAGGATAATAAGATAATCGGCTACCAGGCCGATATAGGCAAGGGGTATTGGGGCGATATCTATGACGAGCACCGCAGGGGCAAACTTCTGGGCGGTGAACTTGAAACCCTAAAACACATTCTGAACGAGGAAGGTTGGAACAGTTATATCGTTAGATGTATAGGCAACAAGCATGTAACCTATATAAATGGTGTTAAAACGGCCGAGTATCTTGAAAAGGACCCCAGTATTCCGGCAAAGGGGGTAATAGGTATCCAATTGCACAGTGGTGGAAATGCCAAGGTAGAATTTAAACATATAACCATCACGGAGCTATAGCGAATAGAATCATCAATATTATAAATAATACGTATGAAAATTAAAAGGGTTTTACTTTTTACGGCTTGTTCTTTGGCCTTGTTCGCCTTTGGCTGTAAGGAAAAATCAGTGGACTCGGAGGCAGGAAGTGCCAATGGGAGGGAATATCCAAATTATGATAAGAAAACACATTCGGTACGCACAGAAATTTTTAGTCCAGAAGAGGAGTTGGCCGGGTTTAATGTACCGGATGGCTTTGTGGTAGAGTTGGTGGCCAGTGAAAAGGACGGCGTGGTGAACCCCATCCATATGGCCTTTGACGATGCCGGAAGATTATGGACGCAGACCGCGGAAATGTACCCCTTAGATCCTGTTTCGGATATAGGCTGGCGTGAGTTGTTACAATTGATGGATGATCCAGCGGCCCAGGAAAAAGACCCCAATTTTAGAAAGGTGTTGGACTTGTACCGCGGGAAGACCAAGGGCTCAGATAAAATATTGGTACTTTCAGGACTGTACGAAAAAAATAAGGTGAAGACCGATGTATGGGCAGACGGACTGACCATTCCCCAGAGTATTTTGCCCTATAAAAACGGGAGTTACGTAGCTCAGGGGTCCGAGTTATTTTTCCTAGAGGATACCGATAATGATGGAAAGGCGGATAAACGCACACCTTTGTTTACAGGGTTCGGTATTACCGATACCCATACCATGGCCCATGTTTTGGTCCGTGGTCCGGGAGATTGGGTCCATTTTAGCCACGGGGCCCTGAACAAGGGTGAGGTACGTTCCTTGGTGAGCGATGCCAAGGTCCGGATGGATTTTAGCAAAATCGCACGTTTTTCATTGGATGCGAAGCACATAGAATTGGTGAATTCTGGTCTGAACAATATCTGGGGCTTCAAATTAAGGGGCAATGGGCAATGGTACGGTATGGAGGCCAATGATTTGGGGTATTCCGTGGTACCTATGGAACCTGGGACCGGTTTTCCCGGTATTGGGAACGAGCGCCTAAGGCCCTATCAGCCTTGGATGCCCGAATTGCACAAATTTCGGGTTGGTGGGACCGGCATGTCGGGCGTTGCCTTTGCAGATGATCTGCAGGGGTCTTTTCCCAGTGAATGGAAAGATGTGGCCTTTATTGCCAACCCCATAACCAGTGAGATCAATGCGGTAAAAATTGTTCGTAATGAAGACGGCTCCGTATCCGCAGAACTCCTTCCAGCTTTTCTGACTTCTGAGGACGACTGGTTTAGGCCTGTGAATATGGAATTTGGCCCTGATGGTTGCCTGTACATTGCGGATTGGTACAATAAAATTGTTTCCCATAACGAGGTGGCCACATCACATCCGGATCGGGACAAATCCCATGGCCGTATTTGGAGGATCCGGCATAAATCCCAAAAACCTAGGGAGATCCCCAATTTCTATGAGGTAAAGACCAGTGAACTTGTAGGGTACCTAAAATCGCCCTCCATTTGGGCCAAGAGGGCCGCTTGGCACCAGATTACGGATCGCCCCGTTGGGGAGACTAGGGCATTGGCCAAGGAGCTCATATCTTTGGTATCGGATACCCAAGAGGACGAAATTACCCGTATCATGGCCCTTTGGTCGCTTGAGGGGATAAACCATTATGACCAAGAGCTTATGGAAACCCTTTTGGGTACCCAATACGATAACCTTAGAAGGGAGGCCGTACGTGCGCTACAATCCTTTTCCCTGCATGCCAAAACATTGGCCCAGCTATTGGAAAAGCCTGCCATGGACGAGAACCCTATGGTAAGGTCACAGGTACTAAGGACCTTGGATGCGGCCAGAACGGCAAACGCAGAGACCATAGCCCTATTGGTAGCAGCCTGTAAACAGCCGCTTGAAGGGAATGATATGGGAGGGGCGTACGAACGTAATTTTGAACGGTATTTGGCACGAAAGGCCTTGGAGAATTATCCTGAGGAACTGTTAGACTTTATAGGGTCTCCCAAAGCTTCCCAATACGCTACCTCCAATTTAATATGGGCCAGTCAGGCCTTGCCAAAGGAGAAGCGTGAAAAGGTGTTTATAGACCTATGGAAGAAAGCGGACAATAAGGATTTGGACGAGCCCACCTTTATAATAGTAGCGGGCATGCTAGAGAACAAGCAGGTAAATAGCTTGATGCGGCCCGTTCTGCAAAATGTGGACAAAGCCCAGGAGCATGTTTCCCTTACCCTAAAGAACCTGTCCCAGGTTCAATCCAAGGAACTTACCAATGCATTGATACAACCCATTGGGCATTTGCTGAAAAGTGGGGATATAACCCAGCAACATTTAGGTTTGGAGGCCATAGGGAAATTGGGTATCCATTCCTTGAGGAATAAGGTAGTTCCATTTGTAAGTGAGGATTCCTCCTCGGAAATGATCAAACTGGCCATGCTGGCATTGGTCGGTCAGCCTTCGGAAAATAGGGCCACTTTTGAACGTATAGCAAAAATGAAAGCCTTGGAACTGGATTTAAGGGTAGAAGCGATTCAGGCACTTGCCAAGACCGATATGAAAGCAGCCAGTATGGTTATAAATGAATGGATGCCCAATTTGGACCAGTCGCAGAAGAAATCCCTTACCGGAAAATTGTCCAATTCTAAAGTTGGAAGCACCCTTCTCAAGCAGCTATTTGAAGCGGGAGCTTTGACCTCGGAAGAATTCAATCTCTCCAGTGCGGAAAAGGTCTTTAAGTCGGACCAGGAAGATGCCAGGGGGATACAGCTTTTTGATCAGGTGAAAAATAGGATAGATGCCGAAAAGAAGGCCTTCCAATCCAAATTACAAGGATTTATGGCCATTGCCGAAAAAGGCGGAGGAAATCCTGACAATGGTGAAAAACTTTTCCAGACCTGTCTTATGTGCCACAGTGTGGGGGGTAAGGGCCAGGATTTTGCCCCTGCCTTGGACGGTTCGGCATTGCGGGAAAATGAGGCGTTGCTTACGGCTCTCTTAGATCCTGATGCGGCCGTAGAAAGTAGTTATGCCGTGTTTAGAATAACCAAGAAAGATGGCAGTAGTATGGAAGGATACCTTGTAAAGAGGGATGATCGTGGCACTACCCTTGGGTTTATGGGCGGCAGTACACAGTTTGTACAAAAAGGGGACATTGCCTCCCAGGGCTTCCTAGGCGGCAGATCCTTCATGCCCAAAGGACTTATTGATAATTATTCAAATGAACAGCTATCCGATCTGCTTGCATTTATAAAAACCTTGCGATAAATCCAATAATTGAATGATGACTTTTCTGAAAAGAGTAAACATCTTGTCCTGTATCCTGCTACTCCCCTTGGGTTTGGTATGGAGCCAGGTAAGCAATGTTCCATCCACAGCGGTGTCCTTTAATAAAATTGAATTGTTGGACAAATATGTTTCCGAAGGGGCCTCAATAGGGGATATTGATAAGGACGGAAATATGGATATCGTTGCCGGCAATCTATGGTGGAAGGGGCCAGATTTTAAGGAGGCATACGCCTATGGACCAGTAAAATATTTTCCTATCTCGGGCCCTGGTCTTGAGGGTTATTCCACCAATTTTTTTACCTTTCCCTGCCATATAGATGGAAATCTATGGATGGATATCCTTCAGGTGGGATTGCCGGGAACGGACAGCAAATGGATCAAGGATCCCGGAAAGAATTCCTTCCCGATGACCAAAGCGGTACCCGAAGCGGTATATCATAACGCCCTGGGGAATGTATGTCATGAATCACCTAATCTTGTGGATATTATAGGGGATGAAAAAAAAGAATTGCTCGCCTTTAGTCGAGGGTATTTGGTTCTTGGATTGACCTCCTCAAAAAAAGGGGAAGCTTGGAGAATACTCCCTATTAGTGGAAAGGACGAAAACAAGTTTGTAACCTATTCGCATGGTCTAGGGGCCGGGGATATCAACGGGGACGGACGGGTTGACGTGATGGAAAGAAGTGGCTGGTGGGAACAGCCCAAAAATTGGGATCAGACCACACCTTGGACCTATCATCCGTATCCATTTTCACCAGGAAATGGAGGGGCCCAAATGTTTTCCTATGATATTGATGGAGATGGGGATAATGATGTGGTCACCGCTATGGATGGTCATGGATATGGGCTTTCTTGGTTTGAACAGATTGAAGTTGGTGGAGAAATTACCTTCAAGGAGCATAAGGTCATGACCAACAGCTCAGAGGACAACCCTTATGGTATTTCCTTTAGCCAACTGCACGCCATGTCCTTGGCCGATATAGATAACGACGGTATTCCTGACATCGTTACCGGCAAATGTTATTACGCCCATAACGGGCGCGACCCTGGAGCTGAAGACCCTGCGGTGTTGTATTGGTTCAAAACCCAGCGGCATGCGGATGGATCGGCAGAACTTGTTCCCTATAAGATAGATGACAACTCAGGGGTAGGAAGACAGATAACTACTGGCGATCTTAATGGGGACGGAAAGATGGATATTGTGACCTCCAACAAAAAAGGGGTATTTGCCTTTATCCAAAAGTAGTCAAGTAAAATCATGTATTAATTGAATAAAAACACAGCATTATGACCAGACATTACGGAATGTTCCAGTTCAAGGAGGGGATAACCGAGGCCGAGATCGAGAATTGTTTTGCCACCATGCAGGGTATGGTGGGCCAAATACCCGGACTCTTGGGGATGGAGCACGGACCCTATGACAGTACGGAAGGGCTTAACGACGGCTATACCCATGGCTTTATAATGACCTTTGACAGCCCTGAATCCAGGGAAGCCTATCTGCCGCACCCCATTCACGAAGAAGTGAAGGAGCTGGTAGTGCCTAAATTGGAAAGGGTAGTAGTGTTCGATTTCAATGTTCAATCCAAATAAAAACTTATGACGACCTCTGATAAAAGTATAGTAATGCTGGGCTGCTTTGATACCAAGGGGGAGGATTTTTCCTACCTCCTAAGGAACCTCAAAGCGCAGGGCCAGCAGCTGATCACCATTAATACCGGGGTCATGGAAACATCCGTGGACTTCCGCATAGATATGGACCAGGATGCCGTAGCCGCTGCCGCTGGATCGGATTTGGAAGCCATCCGTAATTCCAATGATCGTGGTAGGGCGGTGGAGCTGATGGGCAAGGGAGCCGCGGCCATCCTGGCGGACCTGGCCGAAAAAGAAAAGATCAAGGGCGTCATCGGCATGGGCGGGGGCGGAGGTACCTATATCATCCTGGAGGCCATGCAGGCAGTGCCACTGGGCATTCCCAAATTCTGCCTCAGTACGGTAGTGGCCAAGGACCTCTCCAGACAGATAGGGGTAAAGGATATTACCCTGATGTCCTCGGTAGTGGACGTGGCCGGCCTCAACAGTATCAGCAAGCTGTTGATACGGCAGGCGGCATCGGCCATCGTTGCCATGGCGGATACCAAGGTGGACGCCTCGGAAGCGATCAAAAAGAGCATTGCCATCAGTATGTTCGGGAACACCACCAAATGCGTGGACAAATGTACCCAACTGTTAAAGTCCAAGGGCTACGAGGTCATGGCCTTCCATGCCACCGGAGTGGGCGGGGCCACCATGGAATCACTGATCCGGGAAGGGGTCTTTGATGCGGTGCTGGACGTTACCACCACCGAACTGGCCGATGAGCTCTGCGGGGGCATTTTGAGCGCTGGACCGGACCGACTTACAGCGGCAACGGAAATGGGAATCCCCCAGATCGTGGTGCCGGGATGTCTGGACATGGTGAACTTTGCGCAAATGGACACCCTTCCCGAGCAGTATAGATCACGACAGCTCTACAGCTGGGCACCTGACGTGACCCTGATGCGCACCGATGTAACGGAGAACCGGGCCCTGGGTAAACAGTTGGTGGACAAGCTCAAGGGGGCCAAGGCCGCTGTGGAGATCCTCCTCCCGCTACAGGGCATATCCCAGGTGGACAGCGAAGGGGATATTTTTTATGGTCCCGAAGCTAATTCGGCCCTGTTCGGGGCCATAAGGGAAAATGCCGATGGCCATATAGAGGTCAAGGAGGTGGACGCCCATATCAATGACGAGGCCTTTGCCAAGGTGTTGGTGGAGCGTTTATTGACATTGCTAGAATAAAGAGTAAAAGGATATAACGAATCATAGATAAAATACAACCATAAAAGAAAAAATATGCCAAATAAATGGACTGGAAAGGGAAACCCCTATACCCGGGAAGAAATTAAAAATCGATTAAAAGAGACCTTAGCGGCAAAGAAAGCTATTATCGGTGCCGGTGCCGGTACTGGAATTAGTGCCAAGTTTATAGAAAAAGGGGGTGCAGACTTCCTTATAGTGTACAATTCCGGACGCTTTAGGATGTCTGGCCATGGCTCCACTGCTGGTTTAATGGCCTATGGCGATGCCAATGCGGTGGCCATGGAGATAGGGGAGTTTGAGGTATTGCCCGTAGTGGAAGAGATCCCGGTGTTCTGTGGGGTACACGGATCCGATCCCAGAAGGCGTATGTGGCATTTTCTGCAACAGGTAAAGGCCATGGGCTTCTCAGGTGTGAACAACTTTCCCACACATTCTATCATTGATGGAAACTTCAGGGAAATTTTAGAGGAGACCGGTATGAGTTTTAGCAAGGAAGTGGAAATGGTACGCCTGGCCTCTAAAATGGACCTTTTTTCCTGTGTATATGTGGCCACCCCCGAGGAGGCAGTACAGATGGCAGAGGTAGGTGCCGATGCAATCATAGCCCATGTGGGTACTACCGTAGGTGGATCCATAGGCGTGGTAGGCGCTACGGTAAACATGGATTTTGCCATTAAAAGGACACAGGAGATCATAGAGGCCGCTAGGAAAGTGAACAAGGACATAATCTTCCTGGCGCACGGCGGGCCCATCAATACCCCGGAAGACGTAAAGGTCATCCTTGCCAACACCGATGCCCATGGCTTTGTAGGAGCCTCGTCCCTGGAGCGGATGGCCGTGGAATCTTCCTTGACAGCTTTGACGCAGGAATTTAAATCCCTGGAACTCTAAAACAAGCTGCTGTTGTAAAAGCAGGAGGGAATAGGCAGTGGCGCTGCCAAATCTATCCAATTAAAAAATCTAGCATAAGTTGTTAAATTAGTTTGTTAAAAGAGCTCCCAATTAAGGGAGCCCTTTTTTTTGGCTATATAATTAAGACGACAGGGGTAGAAGGATAGCTGAAGGTTTCCAGATCGTCATTTCGAATGCATATGAGAAATCGCACATCTAGCT
>CAXAVP010000045.1:0-21440 GCA_963972175.1 uncultured Arenibacter sp. | reverse complement strand
GAAGGTTCTCCTATTTCAAAAGGAGAGTTCCAGCACAATCTTTGGGGCGTTAAAGATGAGGAGTTGTCCGGTAGATGGGACTGGGGTAAATTGCGCAAGGAGGTTAAAAAGAATGGGGTTCGTAATTCCTTGTTGGTTGCTCCTATGCCAACGGCCTCTACTTCACAAATCCTGGGCAACAACGAATGTTTTGAACCCTATACCTCTAATATCTATACCCGTAGGGTGCTTTCTGGGGAGTTTATTGTGGTAAACAAACATTTGTTGGAAGATTTGGTAAGTCTAGGGCTGTGGAATGAAAATATGAAACAGGAATTAATGAGGGCCAATGGGTCCGTACAGCATATTCAGAATATCCCGGATGAGATCAAGGAATTGTACAAAACGGTTTGGGAGCTTAGTATGAAGGATATTATAGACATGTCCAGACAACGTGGCTATTTCATAGATCAAAGTCAGTCACTTAACTTGTTTATGGAGAACGCCAATTACTCCAAACTAACTTCCATGCATTTTTACGCATGGAAAAGCGGACTTAAGACTGGGATGTATTACTTAAGGACCAAGGCTGCCGCAGACGCCATTAAATTTACCCTGGACAACAGCAAGAAGGATGAGCCTGTTGCCAAGGAGTTGGAAATTGGATTGGGTACTCCTGAGGTGGCCAAGGCCATAAAGGTGGAAGCAGTTGCGGCCGACAACAAAGAGGTGGATGTGCAGCCTATGACAGCTGCTGAGATGAAGGAATTAATAGCGCGGGCCAAAGAGGGCCAGGCAGATGATGATTGTCTAATGTGTGGCTCCTAAACACTCTAAAATAGTACTTATTTGCTTAAACCACAGATGTCCCAAGAAATTTCTTGGGGCATCTGTGGTTTTTGGTGTAAAGATATCATAGGAGATATCTTCCTTATTTTGGAATTTGAATGCTATTTGTTGAATATATAAGGTTTCAATACCAGGGCGCATATAATGGCAATACCGTAAATCGTCAATATGGTAATATGCTTGTCCATTTTTTTCCTTAGTTTATTGTTTTTTATTTTATATACGGGTGTAAAAGGAATTTGGACTATGGCCATATAAGCACAGCCCATTCTAAAATTGTCACTTTTTAAAATGGTGGTGGTATAGCAATTTTACCACTATGAAGGCTATACAGTATAGACCTATAATATAAAAATAAGTTTCCATTTCATTCCTTTGACGAAGGAACAAAATGGAAACTTTCTAAATACAACGTTAAATCGTTGATTTTTAACTTTTTTTGGGCTATAGAAAGTTGTCTACGCTCTTATACGCATTAATAACCGCCAACTCTCCTTCTTTGTTAGGTTTGGAATTGCCGTGTTCCATTCCTAGTACACCCTTAAATCCTTTTTCATGGATATATTTGAAAACATTTTTATAATTGATCTCTCCTGTGGTGGGTTCTTTTCTACCAGGATTGTCCCCAATTTGTATGTAGTCTATTTCATCCCATGTAAGGTCCATATTGTGTATTAAGTGACCTTCGGTTTTTTGCATATGGTAGATGTCGAACAATATTTTGCAGGAAGGACTGCCTACCGCTTTACAGATCATATAGGTTTGATCTGAATTCTGTAAATAGAGATCTGGGGAATCCGATAGAGGCTCAAGGACCATGACCAAGCCGTGGGGTTCCAAAATCTCGGCACCTCTTTTTAGCGCTTCAATAACATTGCCGTCCTGAACGCCTATTGGTAGCTTTCTTTCAAATCCGCCTGGCACTACGGTCATCCATTTGGCATTGACTCGTTTGGCTACTTCCACAGCCCTTCTACAGCCGTCCAAAAATATATCAATATACTCTTGCTTGCCTGCTGCCAGGGTGTTGGCCATATTGCCGCCCTTATCTATTACAAAGACGCCCATGGTCATATTGTGTTTGGCCAAGGCTTCTCCAATTTTAGTTTGGGTGGCCACGTCCCTTTTCATCATGCCATTGTCTTCAAAAGCTGTAAACCCTTGGTCGGCCATAAAATTGATCTGGTCAATTAAGTCGTTTCCGGCCAGGTTTTTGAACATGCCAAAATGTGGGGCATATTTCAAGTTAAAAGAATGTTTGGCTTTTTTGTTGGACTGGGCCCCGTAAGCTAAGCTGCTACTTAAAGTTACGGCGCTACTTCCCAAGGCGGTTTTTTGAATAAAATCTCTTCTTTTCATTTTTTAGTATATGGTTGGAATTCTATTATTAAATAAGGCCAAAACAACTAAATAACAATGATTGTTTAGTTGTTTTGGCTTTTTAGTCAATTTTACTTAGATCGTAATTTATAGTGACCATGCTTTGCCTCCGGTCAATTCCTGAAGGTCGCCACATGCAATGTATTCGCCTGGCACTGGAAGGTAAGATAACACATTTTCCCCTACAAATTCAGAGGACTTGTATGCCAAAATGGTTAGCCCTCTAAGGTTGTTGGCGAAGGCAAATCGGGACACTTCGTCGTCCAAGCTTGCCGTTTCTCCCGCTTTTACGGATTCGGTATAGGCATTGATGACCTGAAATTTTTTGGCTTCATCTTCTTTAGAGATTTTTAGGGCAGCAGACAGTACCGGTTCCAGATGCTCTGGGCCTAGATCTGCTATCTCTTTTTTGCCAGAATCCTGTAGGGCCTTGTCCAGAAATTTACCCATGGTCATTTTAAAAAGGTCCTGCTGTTCTTTTTTCATTACCTGATCGGCAAAACGGTCTATAAAGATGTGTACCTGTACCTCGGAAGCAGAAGGGGTATCGGTTTTTGGAAGTATTATATCTACCAGCCGGGTAAGCATTGATCCTTCTGTGGGTGATAGAAAATCTGGTGTCCATGTAATGGCCGCATCCTGCTTACAGCTTTGTACTAGGCTGATCAGTGTTGGGGTGGCCACTGTATAACCCAGTGCCAATCCCATGTTTTTAAGTGCTTTTCTTCTGTCCATTATATATTTCCTTTTTTAAGTTCTTTTACCGCGTGGTCTGCGGCTCTGGCAGTGAACGCCATATAGGTGAGTGATGGGTTTACACAACTGGCAGAGGTCATAAAGGCTCCATCTGTTACATAGACGTTGGGTACATCGTGCAATTGGTTATTTCCGTTAAGGACAGAGGTCTTTCTATTGCGCCCCATTCTGGCGGTACCCATTTCGTGGATTCCCAAACCAAGACCAGTAGGTCCGTCGTGTCCTTTAACATCCCTAAATCCTGCTTTTTCCAGCATTTCTACAGCAGATTCTTGCATGTCTTTGCGCATTTTGAACTCGTTTTCCTGTAAATCGGCGTCAAAAGTTACCGTGGGTAGTCCCCAGTCGTCCAATTTGTCATAATCCAAGGTCATTCTATTGTCCTCATAGGGGAGAACCTCGCCAAAGCCGCCAATTCCCATTCTCCAGCCACCTGGTTCTAGTATACTTTCCTTGAGGTCCTTTCCGTAGGACAGCTCGGCAACGGTCTCTTCCCAATTGCCCCTGCTGGCTCCTCCTTGATATCCAAATCCACGTAGGTAATCCTTTCTGTCCGTATCCCCTCCTAGATTCCTAAACCTTGGAATGTATATCCCGTTGGGGCGTCTGCCTTTGTAATATTTGTCTTCAAAGCCATCAAATTTACCCGAAGCACCCACTCCTAAATGGTGGTCCATAATATTACGGCCCAATTGATCGGAGTCATTACCCATACCATTAGGGAAACGATCGGATTTGGATTGCATTAAAATAGCGGTCGAAGCTATGGCCGAAGCACATAAGAAGATAACCTTGGCTTTAAATTCGTGGGTTTCCTTGGTCACCCTGTCTATTACTTTTACTCCGGTTGCCTTTTTGGTGTCCGAGTCGTATATCACTTCGTGAACAATGGAGTCTGGCCGTAAGGTCATATTACCTGTGGCTTCTGCCGCGGGCAAGGTAGAGGACAAACTACTGAAGTATGCGCCAAAAGGACACCCTCTAATACAGCGATTTCTAAATTGACATTTGGTACGTCCGTCAAAATTTTTGGTCCCTGTTATATGGGCAACCCTACCTATGGTAACGGCACGTCCGTCAAACCCCTCTGTTACTTTATTTTTAAAATGTTCCTCCACACAGTTCATTTCCATGGCCGGCAAAAAATCACTGTCCGGTAACTGTGGTAGGTTAAGGGCCTCCCCACTAACGCCAATGTAGTTCTCTACCTTGGAATACCATGGTGCAATATCTTTGTAGCGAACGGGCCAATCTACTGCAATGCCATCCCTTTTGTTGGCCGTGAAGTCAATATCGCTCCATCTATAACTTTGTCGCCCCCATTGCAAGGAGCGCCCACCTAGGTGGTACCCCCTCATCCAATCAAACCTTCGTATTTCATTGTATGGGTGCTTTAAATCGTTGACAAACCACATTTTACTGGCGGCATTGGTTGTATAGCCCGTTCTATTCTGTTTGGGCTGTTTTTCAATATCCTCCCTAGTGGGCTTCCCAGCATTGGGAAAATCCCACGGATCCATATTGGCCGTTTCATAATCCTCAATGTGCTTGACCATTCTTCCGCGTTCCAAAACCAAGGTCTTTAATCCTTTTTCGCATAATTCCTTGGCTGCCCACCCACCGCTAATTCCAGTACCTACGACAATTGCATCATAAGAATCCTGCTCTTCGTTGTAATAAAACTTGCTCATTTATAAAATTGTTTATTCAATAAATTTATTAAATATAAAATTAATTTTCTACATTTAAACCTTATATTTCTTGATACTTCAGCACTATAACGTTTTAGTTGTTGGTAATTAATTGGTTTAATAATATTTAATGAAAATGAAAGGTAAAAATTTAAAATTAACGGGATTAAAGGTAGTTTTGGTTGTATTGGCATTGGGTGTTTTTTCTTGTAAAGAAGCTCCCAAGGATAAGTCGGACAACAAGGAGGTTTCGGAAGTAGCCGTAAAATCAGAGGAGCCCTTTTTTAAATTATCCTTGGCGCAATGGTCCATGCATAAAATGGTAAGGGAGGAAGGAGTGGATCCCTATACCTTTGCTGAGAAAGCTAAAGAATGGGGTTTTTCCGGGCTGGAATATGTGAGTGGCCTGTATTATGACGAATTAAGAGCTGCTGATTTTTCCGAGGAAGCAATGGCTGCCTTTGTGGAGAAATGTAATGCGGAAAGCAAGAAGCACGGCATGGAGAATGTATTGATCATGATTGATGGTCAGGGAGATCTTGCTACCACCGATGACGCTAAAAGAAAAGAGGCGGTGGAAAACCATTATAAGTGGGTAGATGCTGCTGCTGCCATGGGATGCCATGCCATTAGGGTAAACCTTTCCGGAAGCAAAGTGCCCGAAGAATGGGTAGCCAGTTCCGTAGATGGTTTAACCCAATTGGCTACCTATGCCAAGGACAAGAATATAGAGGTCTTGGTTGAAAACCACGGCGGATTGTCTTCCAATGCCGCTATGCTGGCAGAGGTTATGACCAAGGTGAATATGAAAAATTGTGGTACCTTGCCCGATTTTGGTAATTTCTGTATAGAAAGAACTAAAGAGGGATGTGCCGAGGAATACGATATATATAAAGGTATAAGTGAGCTAATGCCCCATGCCTTGGCAGTAAGTGCCAAATCTTACAATTTTGACGCCCAGGGCTACGAGACCAAATTGGATTATCCCAGAATACTAAAAATAGTTAAGGACGCTGGATACACCGGTTATATTGGTGTGGAATATGAAGGTCACGAGCTAGGAGAGGAAGAAGGTATCCTTGCTACCAAAAATCTGTTGCTAAAGGCGGCTAAGGAAATAAACTAATTGTACGGAATTGCTATGAAGGCTTTTTTTAATCAGCTTTTCGATTATAACTTTTATTGCAATAAAAAAATGATTGAAGAGTGTCATAAGCTGGAGCATGTTCCGGACAGGACCATTACGCTTTTTAGTCATATTTTAAACGCCCATCATATTTGGAATGCCCGTATTCTTGATAAAAAAATAGAATACGGTGTTTTTCAGATTCACCCCTTACAGGATTGGGGAGACCTGCATTATGAAAATCAGAGAAGTTCCTTTGAGATTATTACCAATGCAGATAGTTTTGATACGCGTTTGGATTATGAAAACACCAAGGGTAGATTATTTTCCAATACCATTACCGATATGCTTTTCCATATCATAAATCATTCAACCCATCACAGGGGGCAAATTTCGGTCGACCTCAGGAACAATGCCATTGAGCCGCCTGTATTGGACTATGCCTTTTATAAAAGATAAATACAACCAACAACCGTGAAGGTAAATACCAAACTTCAACTCTCCTTGATGATGTTTCTCGAATTTTTTATTTGGGGAGGTTGGTTTGTTACCTTGGGTACCTTTATGGGCCATAATCTAAAGGCAAGTGGTGCGGAAACCGCCATGGCGTATTCTACCCAGTCTTGGGGAGCCATTATAGCCCCTTTTATAATAGGATTGATAGCGGACAGGTTTTTTAACGCAGAACGTATCTTGGGGGTTTTGCACCTTATTGGTGCCTTGCTCATGTACCAGATGTATACCTCGGTAGACTTCGCTACTTTTTATCCCTATGTGCTGGGCTATATGATACTGTATATGCCCACCTTGGCCTTGGTGAATTCCATAGCCTTCAGTCAAATGAAAAATCCGGCCAAGGAATTTTCATTTGTACGGGTTTTTGGAACTATTGGTTGGATAGTGGCCGGGTTGATCATTAGCTATGTGTTTCTTTGGGATTCCGAGCTGTCCAGACAGGAGGGCTTATTAAAGAATACTTTTTTAATGGTAGCCATTGCCTCGGCTATTTTGGGTGTTTTTAGTTTTTTTCTTCCCAAAACGCCACCCAAGGTGGGGAAGGATGAAAAAGTGTCCATTTCCGGTATTTTGGGATTGGATGCCTTAAAACTTTTACGGGATAGGAATTTTTTCGTTTTCTTTGTTTCATCAATTCTTATCTGTATACCCCTGGCCTTTTACTATCAGAATGCCAATCCGTTTTTGTCGGAGATAGGGATGGATAACCCAACAGGTATAATGACCATTGGTCAGGGATCCGAAGTGTTATTTCTGTTGTTATTGCCCTTTTTTTTTAAGAGATTTGGCTTTAAGAGAACTCTTATTGCCGGGATGTTGGCCTGGACCGTACGATATTTGCTTTTTGCCTATGGCAATGCGGACGATAAGGCCTTTATGCTGATAATCGGGATTGCCTTGCATGGGATCTGTTATGACTTTTTCTTTGTGTCCGGGCAAATCTATACCGATTCCAAGGCGGGCGCTAAATACAAAAGTGCGGCGCAGGGATTAATTACCTTGGCTACCTACGGGGTAGGAATGTTGATAGGATTTTGGGTGGCCGGCGAAATTACGGACAGTTATTTGGTGCGCGATGGGGAACATAGCTGGGTGGATATTTGGAGTTTTCCTGCTATTTTTGCACTAGGGGTCATGGCCCTGTTTACCTTGTTTTTTAAGAACGTTGAAGTAGAATATAAAGAGTAATTACGAATAAATATATTATGGGTAAGAAAATTAAATTAGGAATTTTAGGGGGTGGAGGAGACTCCCTTATTGGAGTATTGCACAGGGTGGCATCCCAGATCAATGATAACTATGAGATTGTAGGGGCTGTTTTTAACCCGGATTTTGAGGCAAACGTAGCCTTTGCAAAGGAGATAGATATCCCGACCAATAGAATTTATAAGGACTTTGACACCTTGGTGGAAGAGGAATTAAAACTACCAAAGGAGGAGCGTATACAGGTATGTTCTGTGCTTACACCTAATTTTTTGCATTTTCCAATGGCTAAGAAGCTGTTGGAAAACGGTTTTCACGTTATCTGTGAAAAACCTATGACCACCACTTATGAGGAAGCTGTAATATTGCAGGACACCTTGGAAAAGACCAAGGCTGTCTTTGCGGTAACCCACACGTATACGGGCTACCCAATGGTAAGGCAGATGAGGGAGATGATTAAGGCTGGGGCGCTAGGAAAAATTCACAAGGTAGATGCTCAATATTATCAGGGTTGGATCAACTCCATAATCCATGACAAGGCCAAACGTTCTACCGTTTGGAGATTGGATCCCAAGAAAGCTGGAATTAGCTCATGTATGGGGGATATTGGGGTACATGCCTTTAATATGGTAGAGTACACCACCGGACTAAAGATCAAGTCTATATTGGCCGATTTCAACTATTTGTATGAAGATAACCAAATGGATGTTGATGGTACGGTATTGATTCGCATGGACAAACATGTCAAGGGCTTGGTAAGGGCAAGTCAGGTTGCCACAGGTGAGGAAAACGGTTTAAGTATTGCTATCTATGGTGAAAAGGCCGGGCTGCGTTGGGAACAGGAAAACCCTAACTACCTCTATGTACTAAGCGATGACAAACCTGTTCAGGTGTACAAGCCTGGTCATGCTTATAATTCTGAGCTGTCTTTGGATGGCACCAAATTACCTCCGGGACACCCAGAGGGCATTTTTGACTCCATGGCCAACATCTACCTTGGGGTGGCAAGGGCTATTAGGGGAGAGGAATACAACGACGGCGAATTCCCTACTATGATGGACGGGGTACGTGGGCTCGACTTCATTGAGAGTTCTGTTGAATCCAATAAAAAAGGAAATGTTTGGGTAGATTTGAAATAGAAATTCACCTACAATATATAAAAGGGCCACAATTTGTGGCCTTTTTTTTGTCATCTATGCCAGGCGTGGTGGATTAGCTGTATACTTTTTCGAAGGTTACGCAGACCACAATCATACTCTCCTTGGGAACGCGCCCAAAAGGAGCCAATTCACGGGTAAAATAATTCAAATACATATTTTTCCACTGGTCAAGGCTTTTGTCGCCTTCCCCTTCCAATTGGGCATAATCAACATCAATACTAAACAAGGGCTTTAGCTTTACCGAAACGGTTTTTACAATACATTTTGCGGTTCCCTCCCAATCTGTGAGGACAATGAACGATCCAATTTTTGGTAAAGGTTCGTTTCTATTTTGAAGGCCTAGAAGGGAATGGGACATGGCCTTTTTTGTATTGTTTAATACGAGTTCCAAGGAGTGGTTGGCATCCTTTTCATTGTCAAAAAAATGAATCACCTTGGGAGCTTCCACAAAGGCGTATTCTAGGTGGGCATCTAAAAAATCGCCCCACATATTTCTGGCTGTGCTGTTTTCCATTAAGAAAGTTTACTGTGTTTGAGTGGTTCAATCGCGCTATTGGCCGCTTCGTTTAGCTGAGGCCGTTTGATGCATAAAACATTCCTGTAAAATAAAGATAAGTCCCAGTGCCCAGGTATCGGGCCTATATCAGGGGCTGTGTTTATGTGTTTTTTTAACAACATGGAATTAACGGTCTTTAAATCGATATACTGAGGTCTATAGGTCTCATAATGCTTATAACGATTTTGGGGGTCAATATATTTTAAGGATTAATGGCTTGATCTAAATTCCTTCCATTTTTGCAGATTGATTCATGGTTTATTATTCTGATAATTCTATTGTAATTCCTATATTTATATCTTCACACTAAAAAGAGTGTGTGATTCAAAATTACAGTCTAAATATAGGGTTTAATTATTAATTATATCAAGAAGCATTTCTGTGTGTAATGGGTTTGGTGCGAAATTATTATGAAGGCCTTTGGAATTGGGGTCCTGTCTCTGCCAAATGTGACAATTAAAGGGGTAGGTAACATTAAAACGATGCGTAATTTGACTTTTGGGTAAACAACTAAAACTATAATATAGATTATGGGGAACTTCCTTTTGGGTGTTGCCTATATTTGGAAAACAATTTAAAATAATAAAAACAAATAAATGAAAACAATTAAGGGGCCAGCCGTATTTTTGGCACAATTTGTAGATGAAAAAGCACCGTTCAATTCTTTGGATGGTTTGTGTAAATGGGCATCCGATTTAGGATACAAAGGAATACAAATACCTACTTGGGTAGATTTTCTGATCGACTTGGATAAAGCTGCAGAGAGTCAGACGTATTGCGATGAACTTAAAGGGAAAATTAATTCTTACGGACTGGAGATTACCGAATTGTCTACCCATCTACAGGGCCAATTGGTGGCGGTGCACCCCGCATATGACCTAATGTTCGACAATTTTGCTCCGGACAAGGTAAAGAACAACCCCAAGGCGCGTACAGAATGGGCCGTAGACGTGGTGAAGAAGGCTGCAACGGCGAGTAGAAGGCTTGGCCTGTCGGCACACGCTACCTTTTCCGGTTCCCTTTTGTGGCATACGGCGCACCCTTGGCCGCAGCGACCTGCAGGATTGGTAGAAATGGGATTTGAGGAATTGGCAAATAGATGGCTACCAATCCTAAACCATTATGATAAGGAAGGCGTGGACGTCTGTTATGAAATCCACCCTGGCGAGGACTTGCATGACGGTGATACCTTTGAGCGTTTTTTGGCTGCCACTGGTAACCATAAGCGGGTAAATATCTTGTATGATCCCAGTCATTTTGTGCTGCAACAATTGGATTACGTTGCCTATATAGATCACTATCATGAATTTATTAAATCGTTCCACGTAAAGGATTCCGAATTTAACCCTACCGGAAAAAAAGGTGCTTTTGGAGGATACAATGACTGGGGCGATCGCGCAGGTAGATATCGTTCCCTTGGTGATGGACAAATCGACTTTAAGACTATTTTCTCTAAGCTAACCCAGTATGGTTGTGATGTTTGGGCCGTTATGGAATGGGAGTGTTGCATAAAAAGTCCGGAGCAAGGGGCTAGGGAAGGAGCCAAATTTATACAGGACCATATTATTGAAGCCACGGAAAAAACCTTTGATGATTTTGCCGGTGCCGAAATAGATAAGACCGTATTGAAAAAGATACTGGGGCTATAATACTGTTAAATCATAAACAAAGAAAAATGAAAAATTTACTTTATTCGGCCTTGATCGCTATGCTGATCGTAGGCTGTAAGGATAAAACCGATAAAAAGAGTATGGAGGTAGACTCTGATCCCATGGCAAATTCCGAAAAAGGAACTCCACCACCACCAACTGCCGCGGCAGAAGGTGAATGGAAGGTGCTTTTTGATGGGACCAATTTTGATGCCTGGAAACGTTACAAGGAAGACGGTGTTGGAGAGGCTTGGAAAATAGAGGATGGCGCTATGGTTTTTTACCCGCCCAAAGAACGTAAGAAGGGGGAGAAATACAATTTAGTTACCAAAGAGGAATTCACCAATTTTGTTCTATCTGTAGATTGGAAGATCTCGGAGGGTGGCAATAGTGGTATATTTTGGGGCGTAAAGGAAATAGAAAGCCTTAAGGAGGCTTACCATTCCGGACCGGAAATTCAGGTGTTGGACAATGAAAAACATCCGGATGCCAAAAATGGAACCACCCATCAAGCGGGCGCCCTTTATGACATGGTTGCTCCAAGTAAGGATGTTACCAAGCCGGTTGGTGAATGGAATAACTGTGTTATTACCGTTGACCACAATACCAATCAGGGAAATGTAGTGCTGAACGGAACGGAAGTGGCATCATTCCCCGTACATGGTGAGGAATGGGAAGCTATGATAGCGAAATCCAAATTCAAGGGCTCTGAGCATTTTGGTAAGTACAAAACTGGAAAATTAGGCTTACAGGATCATGGCGATATAGTATCTTATAGGAATATTAAGATAAAAGTATTGGATTGATACATTATAAAGTCATACTATGGTAAAAAAACTAGGATATATCCCATTCCTTATATTTTTGGCATTCGCCTGCAAGGAAAAGGTAACCGTAGACCCTCTGGAAGCAACCGCAGCACCGGCTGCTGCCGATGGGGTTATAGTACATGAAGAATATACGGGAGAGGAACCTACCACTCCTGAGGAAACCGAATATTATAAACCGGTACCCCCAATAGTGAAACCCAATGTATCTTTCAGTAAGCCGCCCAGTGATGCCATTGTGTTGTTTAACGGGGGTAATTTGGACAATTGGATTAGCTCTAGGGACAGTACGGCAGCCAAATGGCTTGTTAATGATGATGGCAGTATGACCGTAAGTAACAAAACCGGCGATATACAGACCGTTCAGAATTTTGGGAGCATACAACTGCATTTGGAGTGGAAGTCACCCAAAGAAATACAGGGCAAGGGTCAGAGTCGCGGCAATAGCGGGGTTTTCCTAAATGGATTGTATGAGGTGCAGGTGTTGGATAACAATGATAACGATACCTATGTAAACGGTCAGGTGGCATCTATTTACAAGCAGCACGTACCATTAGCTATGGCTTCTGTGCCAACAGGGGAATGGAACAGTTATGATATTATTTACCATGCACCGGAATTTAATGAGGCCGGACAAAAAATAAAATCAGGGACCGTGACGGTCCTGCACAACGGAATCCTGGTACAGGATCATGTTGAAATTAAAGGTACTACGGCCTATATTGGCTGGCCAAATAATCCTGCACACGGAAAAGGACCCTTAAAGCTTCAAGATCATGGGGATAACAGTAGGGTGAGCTATAGGAATATCTGGCTAAGGGAGCTTTAGGTGGAGTGGAGTTTCTTCTTATTGGCAACAGGGCCCGGTCTAGTTTTATGCATAATTTCCTGGATTTATAAAAGGAATCCACCCAAGCGTATCAATTATTTCTATGGTTATAGGACCCGTAGAAGTATGAGGAACCAAGAAACATGGGATTTTGGCAATGTTATTGGGGCCAAAATGATGCTGTGGGTTGGAATATCGTGCTTTATAGTTGGGGCAATTGCCTATTTCATTAGTCCCCTTTGGTCTTTGGGTATTTCCACTTTTTTCTTGATTGTTGCCATATTTGTGGGTGTTTTTTGGTGTGAACGCCAATTGGAAATTCATTTCGACAAAAATGGAAAGCCTTTAAATAAAGGCAAGTTATGACATTAAAGAGGTTTTTAAAATTAGTTTTACGCGCTGTTTATAAGCGTTAAGGTAGTTTATAGTTATTAAAGGATTCAAACCTCAATTTTATTTACCTTTGCCAAAATCTAAAATCAATATATGATCCAATCAATGACAGGCTTTGGGAAGAATGTAATACAACGTCCTTCCAAGAAAATTACCATTGAGATTAAATCGCTAAACAGTAAAAATCTCGACTTAAATGCAAGGATTCCATCTGCTTATAGGGAGAAGGAGTTGGAGATGCGCAAGACTATTGCCAGTTCTCTGGTAAGGGGGAAGGTAGATTTTGGTTTATATATTGAAAATACGGGAGCAGAAGCTTCGGCCGAGGTTAATGAAGCTGTAGTGCGGCAATATATGGAACAGTTGGGCAGTATAGCCTCGGGTGACCAAATGGCTTTATTGGAGATTGCTATGCGCATGCCCGATACTATGAAGACCGAACGGGAAGATATAGATGAGGAGGAGTTTGCGGCCATTAAGGAAGCCTTGGTGGAAGCATTGAAGGAGATCAATACCTTTAGGACAGAGGAAGGTAAGGTCTTGGAGGCAGATTTTCAGGGCCGAATAGAGGAGCTAAAGGTCTTGTTGGACAAGGTGTCCTTAATGGATCCAGAAAGGCTGGCTACCGTTAGGGAACGCTTGGAAAAGGCGGTAGCAGATCTAAAGACAGATCTGGATTCCAATCGGTTTGAGCAGGAGCTCATCTACTATTTGGAGAAATATGATATTACCGAAGAAAAGGTACGCTTGTTAAACCATTTGGAATACTTTGACACAACCCTTAAAACGGATGATTCCAATGGAAAAAAACTAGGGTTTATTTGTCAGGAAATAGGTAGGGAAATAAATACCATTGGCTCTAAGGCCAATTATGCACCCATGCAGCAGCTGGTTGTGCAAATGAAGGACGAGTTGGAAAAAATTAAGGAACAAATGCTTAACGTCTTATAATGCAAGGAGGAAAACTAATTATTTTTTCGGCCCCGTCGGGCAGTGGAAAAACTACCATAGTAAAACATTTGCTACAACAGCCGGAACTCAACTTGGCCTTTTCCATTTCTGCTACCTCCAGACCACGGAGAGGAAAGGAAAAGCATGGAGAGCACTATTATTTTATGAGCCTGTCCGAGTTTAAAAACCATATAAAGGAGGACGATTTTTTGGAGTGGGAAGAGGTTTATAGGGATAATTTCTACGGGACCTTAAAGACTGAGGTTGACCGACTCTGGGCAGAGGGTAAAAATGTGATATTTGACATTGATGTAGCAGGTGGACTTCGGATTAAAAAGAAATTTCCAGAACAAACACTGGCTGTTTTTGTAAAACCCCCTAGTATAGATGAGCTGAAAATTAGGCTAAAAAAACGCAGTACGGAATCCGATGATAAGATAAATATGAGGATTGCCAAAGCCTCCGTAGAACTGGCAACTGCCCCTCAATTTGATAGAATTATTAAGAATTATGACTTGGAGACCGCATTGAAAGAGGCGCATAAATTGGTTGCCGATTTTGTGGGTGCCAAGGTAGCGGATGGGGAATAGGGCAATAACTTCGGCTTGGCCAATTTTTAGGGACTTTTCACGGAAGAGTTGAATTAATCGAAATACGGAATAGTAGCTGCTTTGAACAAGATAATAGGACTTTACTTTGGTACTTTTAATCCCATTCATATTGGGCATTTGGTAATTGCCAATCATATGGTAGAATTCTCTGATCTGGACGAGGTATGGTTTGTGGTTACCCCGCAGAGTCCGTTTAAGACCAAAAAATCGCTCTTGGATAACCATCATCGCTATCAGCTGGTATACGAAGCTGTTAAGGAGTATCCCCTACTAAAGCCCAGTAAAATAGAATTTGACCTTCCACAGCCCAATTATACGGTAAATACCTTGGTACATTTGCAGGAAAAATATGAAGAGGGCCATGAATTTTGTTTGATTATGGGGGAAGACAATCTAAAGGGTTTCCATAAGTGGAAGAACCATGAGGTAATTTTGGAGAATCATAATATTTATGTTTATCCAAGGATCTCTGAGGGAGAGGTGCAACATCAATTTAAAGACCATCCAAGGATCAACAGGGTGTCTGCACCCATAATGGAAATTTCCTCCACCTTTATCAGAAGCCAGCATAAATTGGGCAAGAACATAAGGCCTTTGCTCCCGGAATCGGTCTGGAAATATATGGATGAAATGAATTTTTACAGATAGGGGACTTGTTTTTAAGTTCCGTTCTGCGTTCCTCTGTCCAGTTATGCCCTAAATTCCCTTTTCAAGGTGTTTTAAGATTATTTGAGGTCTTTTTTTAAAGAAGAGGCAATACAGGGGTTTATTCCGGAATAGATTCTTTAGAGCTCTCTAAAAGAGCTTATAGCTGCCGTGGTACTGACAACAGATAGGACTAATGGAATTTATTGATTGATAATCCCCAGTATTTAATATTCAGGTAGGTGTTTCTGCTTGCTTCCTTAAAAAGTAATCCGGTTGCTGTATGGGTCAAGTTGTGCTGCGGCTTTAATTTAATAAGGCTCTTGGACACAACCTAATAACTCAAACAAACAACCGGATTAGGTGTTTTGCTAATTAATGATTTGCTATCCTTAAACTCAATAAGTAAGGTGTGAATGCGCTTGGGACGAGTGGCATCGTTTATTCCGCATACCCTCCCGCGTCCCAACGGCACCTTTACTGAGTAAGACTAATGAAGCTCTAGTTTGGCTGGTTTAACAGAGCTATCGTGCTCTTGGTAATACAGCTCTAGAAGGTTCATGGTAGCATTGATAAAATCTTTGGTCTCCAGTAGAAAGGTAAAATACAGTGTGGTATTTTTTGGACTGGATTCCTCGGTACGGGTTCTAGCGATCTGTGTCTCAATTTTTTGTGACACTAGGTCCAGCAATTCTTGTTTGCTGCCAAATATTACCCCTATCTGTTCAAATGACCTAGTTTCAAAGGCTACTTTGGTTTCACTCAATAGCTTTTCTAGCTTAAGGTCTATTTCCTTCAGTTCTTTTATCTGATTGTATTTTAATTTTTTATGATTGTTGTTAATGTGCTTGTGACTTATTTTGGTGAGGTATTCCAAAGACTGGGCCATATCCTGTAGATAACCAAGGATATTGATGTAGAAATTACTGGCGCCCACACTGGCCTCATCCAAATTCTTTATAAAATAAAAGATGTGGTCTCTTAGTTCATCTACCTCATTGGACAGTTTAACAACGCCTTTTTTGTTCTTTTTCAGCAATTCCAGGTCTTGTTTGGCCAATCCGTCTATAATGTTTGTATAGATTTTATTACTCCTTTTGGCAACGTTGGAGATATTGTCGGCACTTTCCTCTATTACACCTTGGATAGAGCTGCTTTCGGCCTTTCTTAGGCTATCTTCGGCTCTTATTTCCTTGGATTTTTTATTGTGGGAGATATAATTTCTTACCAATAATAGCACGGCAATCAGTAGTAGAATAGCTACCATGGAAGGCACATGAATGTTTATAAGGTAAACAATTACCGCTGCAGAAATAAACGCAATAAAAGCGGTAAAGAACCAGCCTCCAATTACATTGAGTACTCCGGCAACCCTATAGACCGCACTTTCTGCGCCCCAGGCCCTATCTGCCAATGAGGTACCCATGGCTACCATAAAGGTTACGTAAGTAGTAGATAGTGGTAGTTTGTACGATGTGGCAATGGAAATAAGTACCCCGGCAACCATAAGGTTTACCGCCGCACGAACCATATCAAAGGCAGGTAGTTCAAAAGTCTTGTCCTTGGATAAGGGAATAGTGGGCTTTTCAAAGTTCTTATCTATTTTTTCCTGTAGTGATTTTGGGATAAGGGAGCTTGTAAAGGTAGATAGTAGTATGGCCCCCCTTACAATTCCTCTAGACAAGAAATTGGGTTGAAATCTTTCCTTGGATTCGCCTTCCCGGGAAAGGTTAATCTCGGTTTGTGTAACGTATCTGGCCTTTTTGGAGAACCATAGCGTAAGTACCATCACCATTCCCGCAAGAAACAACAGCAGGGTAGGGGTAGGTACTTTGGCGGCGAGTACGTTCATACTAAATTCAGATGCCGGCAAACCCGAAGCTTGCCAAGCCTCAAAAGACTGCCAGGCTGCAATGGGAACTCCTATAAAGTTCACTAGGTCGTTTCCGGCAAAAGCCAAGGCAAGGGCGAAGGTTCCAACTATAATAATTAGTTTATAGACATCAAATTTTAATACAGTGGCAATGATATAGGCGATCACCGTCCAAATAGCAAAACTGCCAAGTACAATCAGCATTGTATTGGCTTTAATGAAGTCCAATAGATCAGTGCTGACAAACGTGGCACCTTTTAATCCTTTTATAAGTATAAAATACGTTATGGCCGTTAAGGCTGCACCACCGAACAAGGCCCCAAGAGCCTTGGCTTTTTTTCTAAAATTGAAAGAGAGCATCAAGCGCGAGAGGTACTGTACAAGGGCCCCAATAGAAAATGCGATGACGACGGACAGTAGAATACCCAAGATAATTTCTGTGGCTTTGTAAGTGTTGATGTAGTTGTATATATCTACATAATTCCCTCCATCCCCGGCTATTTTTATTAGTGACATGGCCACAGAAGCACCCAATAGTTCAAAAACGATGGATACGGTAGTGGAGGTAGGCATGCCCACTGTATTGAAAAAGTCTAGTAATAAAATATCCGTAATCATAACGGCCATGAAAATAATCATGATTTCACTGAACATAAATTCGCCAGGGTGGAAGATTCCTTTTCTAGCTACTTCCATCATACCACTGGAAAATATGGCCCCAACGGCTATTCCAATACTGGCCACGATCATGATGGTCCTAAAGGATATGGCTTTGGAACCAATTGCCGAATTTAAGAAGTTTACAGCGTCATTACTAACACCAACCACCAAATCTGCAACAGCTAAAAAAGCCAGTGCAATAATCATTAATAAATATAAATTGTCCATAGTCTAAGTAAAAATAGTTTGCAAATATCAATTGTCCGTTTGTGCGCAACGTTATCTTAAGGTTATTTTTTTAGTTAAAAATGAACCTCCATTTGTAATCTGAACATGAATTCATCCAGTCCGCCGTCTACCGATAGGTAGCTGATGTCCGATTGGACCTTTAATTTGTGGCCGACAATGAATTTGGAAAGGCCAAGGCTGTACTGTTGTTCCAGGTTCTCCCCGGTTATGGTCTTGTTGAGGTCTATGCGGGTGTATCTTCCGGAAAACTCCCAGTTGCTATCCAACAAATAGCCTGTCTGAAGGTTTAGGCCATTTCCCACCTGTACCACATCCCCGGTTGGGGAACCATCGGCATTCACCGCAAAGGGATCATCCGCATCCCTATTGGCGAATTCCGCCATAAAGGAGAACCCGTTGTATTTGAACATGGCATCCAGGAAGAGGGTGTTGATATTGGTCTGATGAAACCCATAGTCTGTTACCATATAACTTCCCTGGTTACCTCTGGTCTTTACGGCATTGTGGTTGATGTTGTAGGTCGCTGCCAGCATCAGTTTGGGGGGTGTTTCCCTTTTAAGGTCGCTTCCGCTATAATCCCCACCGCCCAAGAATTCTCCAAATGGCAGTAGTTCCAGGCGACCGCTGTACTGATGTCCTCCTAGGTTTCCAGTGGTAACGTTTCGGCCTTCACCTTGCGAAATGGATAAGATTTCCCGTAGTATAAAAGTGTCGGTGAGCTTGGTATTATTCCTAAGTTGTAAGCCCATTCCCCTATCCAAGGTGAACTGGCTGTTAAGTAATGAGCGATCTACCATTTGAAGGTTGCCGGAGGAAATGACCCGCTCCATATTGCCCGGGAGTTTGGTCTGCCCTAGCCAAAGTTCAAAATTTCTGTAGAAATTCCACATTACCACGGCATCCAATATGTACCTAGGGGCATTGCTGGTGTACTGGGAGGCACCGGAAAGATCCCTGTTGGAAAGTCCCAATTCTATTTTGTAAGTAAGTTTTGGAGAATACACGAAGCCATCAAATTTTAATCTGGCACGCCGTATCAGGGCATTAAAGTGGGGGTCCTTAAAATCGCCATTAGAATTTTCTGTCCAAGTAGAACTGCTCAATAATTGCATTCTGGTTGCAATCTTAGCGCTCCAAGTGCTATCCTTTCCCACTAAATTAAAGAGACCCTTGCCAAATTGTGGGGCATTGGGTTCTTGGGAAAAGCACATCAAATAAGAGCACACAGTCAACCCTAAGGCCAAGCATGTTGATTTCATGTGTATTTTAGTTTTTGTCGGGCTCAAAGAACCGATATGGATGTTAAGTAATTGTTAACTCAGAAACAATTTTACTTTAAATTAAAAAGCTGCCTTGGCCAGAGGCAGCTTTCGATTTCACATCAATAGTCGACAAAAACTAATAGGTACAATGAAACCAAATATGTCTTAAGACAGCTGCTAAGATGGGGATTACAGGTAATTCCTGTGTAATCTTAAGTTTAATTAAATGTTAATATTTAGGGCTGGATATGGGCAATGTATTTTTAGGAGCGGTTGTTTTATTATGTGTTGCCCTTCTAAAAATGTATCTTGCGGCCACTAATTTTAGGTTATGAATTGGGAACAACTACTCTCATTAAAACGCTTTGGCGACACCCATAAAAGAATAAGAAAGGAACAGGATGAAACCCGCTTGGGTTTTGAAGTGGACTATGACAGGGTCATTTTTTCAGCGGCTTTCAGGAGTTTGCAAGACAAGACACAGGTTATTCCATTGTCCAAGACCGATTTTGTACATACCCGGCTTACCCATAGTTTGGAGGTGTCTGTAGTAGGAAGGAGCCTGGGAAGGATCGCCGGGAAGAAAATATTGGAAAGACACCCCTACCTCCAAGAGGTGCATGGGTATCGTTTTAATGATTTTGGGGCTATTGTTGCTGCTGCGGCCTTGGCCCACGATATTGGTAATCCTCCTTTTGGGCACAGCGGGGAGAAAGCCATTGGCGAGTATTTTACAACGGGTAATGGAAGGCGTTATGAGGCAGCATTGACCCAAAAGGAGTATCAGGATATTATGGATTTTGAAGGTAATGCCAATGGTTTTAAACTATTGACCGAGACCCGCAAAGGGGTAGAAGGGGGCTTGCGACTTAGTTATGCTACCTTGGGAGCCTTTATGAAATATCCCAAGGAATCCTTGCCCAAAAAACCCACCAAGCACATAGCCGATAAAAAATATGGTATTTTTCAAGAGAACTTGGATTCCTTTAGGGAGGTGGCCACTGAATTGGGGCTCAGGCCTAGGGGAAAGGATGGCGCCATTGGGTTTTGCCGGCATCCGCTTACCTTTTTAGTGGAAGCGGCCGATGATATTTGTTATACGATAATCGATTTTGAGGATGGTATCAACCTAGGCCTTATCTCTGAAGATTACGCCTTGGAATACCTTATCAAGCTGGTAAAGGATAGCATCAATATTAAAAAGTATAACGATCTGATCTATATGGAAGATCGTTTAAGCTATCTTAGGGCCCTTGCCATAAATACCTTGATTTCCGATGCCATTTCTATTTTTTTGGAGTATGAAGAGGCCATTCTGAAGGGGGAATTTGAAGTTTCCTTGATGGATAAAAGTAAATTCAAGGCCCAGATAGAGGATATTATTCAGCTGAGCGTTGAAAAGGTATATCAATCCCAAGAAGTAATAGAAAAAGAAATTGCCGGTTATAAGATTATTTCGGACATTTTGGATGTCTATACTACTGCCTTGATAAACAAAAGGGAGGGAAGTAGCTCCAATTATGACCGTTTAATGATTTCTACCTTGCCCGGACCGTATAGGGAAACATCGGGGTCTGTATACGAGATAATATTAAATACCTGTTGCTATGTGGCCAGTCTTTCGGATAGTGCTGCTGTGCATATCCATAATAAAATAATGGGAAAACAACTTTAGTCGTTTTTTTTGAACGTGCGATAAAAAAAGACCTTTTGAGAGTAATCAAAAAAGGTCTTTTATTTGATTTTTGGTCACAAAAACAAGGTAGGTAGTTTCCTTGCTACCTTGGCTAGAAATCATAGGTGAGTCCCACTCCTAACATTTGTTTAAACTGCACTTTGCGTTTACCGGGGGTGGTTACCGTGCCATCAGCTGCCTTTACCTCGTCAAAAACAATGTCATGATCGTAGATCACATGGGTTCCTATGGAGGTTTTTACATATTTGTTTACGGTGAGGTCCAGATTAAGCTCCCAGTCTATATCTATATTTCCGAAATTTTTAACGTAGTCCGAGTAGAGTTGTATCCTATGTTCTAGGTTCATGTTTTTATATATCTTGCTTTTCCAGGTATTGGTGACCAGAAAACCGAATTCCAGATATACGTTCTCACCTTCCTTAATAATGTTGCCCTCCTCGTCCACCAGAGCTTTTTGAACCCCAAAAGCGCCGCTATTGGCCAAAGTCTGGTCTAATACAAAGGTAGATTTAAACGTTAGCGGGGCCAGCCGGAGGTTAAGCTTTTTTCCTTCGGGGATATAGGAGGTACCAGCACCCA
>CAXAVP010000044.1:0-21589 GCA_963972175.1 uncultured Arenibacter sp. | reverse complement strand
CTCCTGCAATGGTCACGTCCCCGTCATCTATTGTGACATAACTAGAAAGGTCTATATAGCCCGCAACCCTAAATATGATTGTTCTGGGACCAGTATTATTTTCAATAGCCTCCCTAAAACTTCCCTGTCCAGAATTATTCAAATTTGTGACTAAAACAACTTTGCCTCCTCTGCCTCCTGTTGTATATTTTCCAAATCCCTCGGCTCCTGGAAAGGCCTTTAGTTCGCCCATGTCTAAAGTTTCTGTAGTACTAGGTTTTTTTTCGGTCACGGTTACGGTCACTGATCCAGTCTCTTCGGTCACTGAATCATCGGGATTGGTAACGGTGGTAGAGTAGTCAAACGCATCGGTCCCAGTTTTGTCTTCGTCAGGAGTGTAGGTAATGGTATTATCTTCATTCACTACGGCGGTCCCCATTTGAGGAGGGGTGACCTGGGTGATTGTAACCTTATCAGCACCTTCAAAAGAATCGTTGCTAAGAGGGGTAATCACAACCGGGTTGTTGGCAAGGGTAACAACCTCATCGTTTACTAAAAAGGATTGGGGTTTTTCCACAACATATTCGGCTAATAGATCCGTATCCTTGTTACAGGAAAAACTTAGATAAAGAACAAAGCAGGCTAAGGTAGCTTTGTACAGTTTAGTGGGGTGTAATTTCATAAGTACAAGACATTAATTTTAAATGATAATCATTTGGGTTTCACAATATTATTTAATTTTATAATATCATCGGTAAAAGTTTAACTATTTTCGATGAAATGCATAATTTAGATGCGATGTTGGTTTTACGTTTAGATTTTAGAGCTTGGATGTTTTAGGTTTTGTTTTTCGATGAACTGCACTTTTCTTTAAGAATTAGGCTTCGCTTTTGTAGAAATTTGTTAATTTTTTAAGAGAAAATAGTTTTGCTGACAGATATGGTGTTTCTGTGTTTAATTTGATGATTTTACTTATTGTAAATAATTATGTACTAATGCCGTATGTGAGGTTTGGAATTGGTTTTTATGGAAGGAGGGGGTGTCGTTTAATAGGTGTCGTTGTCTGTCCTATGGCATTATAATATGGGTAATTGAATTAGTTGTGCTGTAGGTTCAATTGGTGGCTAATTGTAAACAATGAATTTAATGCTCACGACATATGTAATGCTCCCTTGGTATTTGGTTAATTTATTGTTATAACCAATTTTGGATTTTAGGGTAGCTACAAGGTTTTAGTTAGTACAAAAATTCCCTATTTAATTTCAGGGCAGGGAGTTTTTTTCTTCTTTAAGAAGTGTAGTTGCACCTTGGCATAGGTTTCGGAGCTATCTGCGTTGTAAGATTAGTTAACTAACTTTTTGTTATAGCGTAAAAATTTGGTTTTAAGGAATAGGTGGTGATAGGGTGCCTGCATATACTATGGCTCGTTGGGGGGGGGGCCCCCAACGAGTTTGGTGTGTGGAAATAAGTCTTGTTCTGGTTGTTCCCATTCCCAATTGATTGTTGAGGTGGGCGCTAATGGTAAAACCTAAAGTTACGAGAAAATTTTAAGTTCACATTTGACAGGAGTACTGTAATATTTCATCACTCAATTTTATAATACTCCTTATACCAAGCAATAAAATTGCCTACTCCTTTTGTGATAGGGGTATTGGGGCGGTAATCATAGTCTTTTATGAGTTCGTCTACATTTGCCCAGGTCTTTTCTACATCCCCGGGCTGCATGGGCAGTAGCTGTCTTTGGGCCTTGATGCCCAAATTTTCTTCTATGGCCTCAATAAAGTGGAGGAGTTTTACCGAATTGTTGTTCCCTATATTATATACCTTGTATTTTTCTCCTTTGGTGATCCGCGGTTTAATATCTTTTTCCAAAATGCGTACTACCCCTTCGGTAATATCATCTATGTATGTAAAGTCGCGCTCCATCTGTCCGTTGTTAAATACCTTAATAGGTCTGTTCTGTACCATGGCATCAGTAAAGAGGAACATGGCCATATCCGGTCTGCCCCAGGGGCCGTAGACGGTAAAGAACCTTAGACCGGTGGTAGCAAAGCCATAAAGATGGCTATAGGTGTGGGCCATGAGTTCGTTGCTCTTCTTGGTGGCCGCATAAAGACTAATAGGGTGGTCCACATTATCCGTAGTTTCGAACGGAATCTTTTTGTTAAGTCCATAAACACTGGAGCTACTGGCATATACCAAGTGTTGAATGTTGTTGTTCCTACAGCATTCCAATATGTTAAGGAACCCTACAATATTACTGTCTATGTAGGTCTCTGGGTTTTCTAGGCTATAGCGCACCCCTGCCTGGGCGGCAAGATTGCAGACCGCGTCAAAGTTTTGATCTAGGAACAATTGCGGCAGGGCCTGCCGATCTTCAAGGTTTAGACGGATGAACTTAAAGGAGTCTTTATACGTTTCACTTTGGGTTAACTGTCCAAATTGCTCCGCTCTGTCCCGGACTATGCCCAATTCCTTTAAACGGTCGTATTTTAGATTTGTATCGTAATAATCGTTTACGTTGTCCAAGCCAACCACTGTGTGGCCATGTGAAAGAAGGCTCTTGGAAACATAGAATCCTATAAATCCGGCAGCGCCAGTAACTAGTATTTTCATTTAAATCTATTAAAGTGTTGGGTATTTGGTGAATGTTGGTGTGTGTACATGCCTATAGCTGTTATAGTGTTGGGAATAGCCAATAAAAATGTAAATATACTATCTATTGATAAATTGAAGCGGTATTTTTTTATAAACTGGTTAGTGGTTTATGCCTTTGCTTTGGAAATTGTTTAATGTTGTTAGGTTTTTGTAGGTTAGGTTGGCTTGGGGTGAATGGAGATGGAACTGTACTGTATAACGGAAGTTTTGGATAGAATGTCCTATAATTGGGATTAAATGTTTTTAGTGATAGGACTAAATGTTTTAGTGATGTTATAATTACGGCATTCACCCGATTTTTTGAGAGTTTACCGAAATATGGGCCTATCGTTGGTCCTAAATAAAAATTACATTTAATTTTACCATAAGAAGAATTTATGGACAGATTGGAAAGTTTGTTCGCGTTTTTGAATATGGGTAGAATAAAGCGTAAAAGAGATATTATTTATTAATAGGTAAATATGCTGACCCAACCAAGTAAATTCCGTATCTTAAGGGAAAGTAAGTCCCTAGAGGTTTGCTGGGTTAGAACTGGTTTACTGTTGTTCAAATAGCTAGAAATTAAAATTTAACGACCAAATGATTCAAAATTACTTGACCAGTAGAGCACAAAAATATACTTCCAAATGGATAGTGTTGGCAATAGACTTGTTGTTAGTTGCTATTACTTTTGTTTTTTCCTATTTAATACGGTTTAATCTTACCCTTAATTTTGATAGTGGCAAACTAATTATGCAATTACCTGTAATTTTGGTAATTGCCTTAGTGTCTTTTTTGATAACAGGTTCTTACAAGGGGGTAATTAGGCATACTGGGGTGAGGGACGTATACAATATATTTAATGCTGTTTGTCTCTCTAGTATCATCACTATTTTTATGGTGATTTTAAATAGGGAAATGGGAATAATGGAAGATTTTACCGTCCCCTTATCTATAATCATTATACATAGTTTATTGGGGTTTATGGCTTTGAGTGCCTCCCGCTACATCTTTAAAACGGTGTACTATAATTTTGTAAAACAATTTAAGATAACTAAAAATGTATTGATCTATGGTGCCGGGGAGTCGGGTATTTTAACGCAAAATGCCCTGTCTAGCCATAGTGGAAGTATAGCCAAGGTTATAGGGTATATAGACAAGGACAATGAAAAGGTTGGTAAAAATATAAATGGTGTTAGGGTTTATGGTCCAGATGTCCTTACCGAATATTTTATAAAGGCCCATGATATATCTGAAATTATCTTTTCCATTCAGAACATAGATAATAATCGCTTACGGGAGCTGGTAGAAGGTTTGGTTGATTTCCCTGTACAGGTGAAAATAGTTCCTCCAATAGAAGATTGGATAAATGGGGAGCTTAAGATTTCCCAAATTAAACAAGTGCAGATCGAAGATTTATTGGATCGTGTTCCTATCAATATCAAGAATAAAAGAATTTCTGATGAACTAAAGGCTAAGGTAATATTGGTCACAGGGGGGGCGGGTTCCATTGGAAGCGAATTGGTTCGGCAAATTGCGAATTGCGAATATAAATCCCTAATAGTTATAGATCAGGCAGAATCTGCCTTGTATGACCTTCAGCAAGAGCTAAAACAAAATGGGTTTCATAACTTTATTCCCATAGTAGGGGATATACGGGACAAAAATAGAATGTCCGCTATTTTCCAGGAGTACAGGCCCCATATGGTATTCCATGCCGCAGCCTATAAGCATGTACCCTTGATGGAATACAACTCCTATGAGGCCATTAAAATAAATGTGGCGGGGACCAAGGTGATCGTAGACCTATCCTTGGACAACGATGTGGAGAAATTTATTTTTGTCTCTACAGACAAGGCGGTGAACCCAACCAATGTAATGGGGGCCACCAAGAGAATTGCCGAGATGTATATTAGCTGTGCCGAACAGTATAAGAAAACCAAGTTTATAACTACCCGTTTTGGAAATGTATTGGGCTCCAACGGATCTGTTATTCCGTTGTTTAAAAAACAAATAGAAAAAGGTGGGCCTTTGACCGTAACCCATAAAGATATTACCCGTTATTTTATGACCATTCCGGAAGCCGCACAATTGGTGCTGGAAGCTGGGGGAATGGGGCAAGGAGGAGAAATATTTATATTTGATATGGGAGAGTCCGTTAAGATTTTTAATCTGGCGAAGAATATGATAAAATTGTCCGGGTTGCGATACCCAGAGGATATTGATATTAAAATTACCGGACTAAGACCTGGGGAGAAACTGTATGAGGAGTTGTTGGCCAATGGGGAGAATACCATGCCTACCTACCATAAGAAAATTATGATCAGTAAATCAAGGGAACTTCTTTATGAAGATACCAGGTCTAAAATTAACGAATTATGTGTTTCCAATATGTTTTTTAATGAGAATACTGTAAAATTAATGAAGGAGATAGTACCGGAATATATTTCCAATAACTCTGATTTGTGCAAATTGGATACTAAAAACGCCCAGTTTGATGCCAAAAATATAGAAGCCAAGAAAGTGCTGCAATCTTAAATATTCACTATACTTGTACTACAAAATTATACCATGATTCAAAATACGTTTATAATGAGTAAGAATTTCTTGGTTTATGCCTTATTCCTAGTTTTCCTAGCTTCCTGTGCCTCCAGAAAGGAGGTGGTTTATTTTCAGGATACCGGAAATTTTGAAACCCTTGTAAATAAAAATCGTTCGGTTTCCAAATTCAAAGTAGATGATCTGGTTTCCATACATGTATCCTCTTTAAATCCAGAGGCAAGTGCTCCTTTTAATCTATTTAGGGGGGGGGCAGAGACTACGGGTTATAGGGCTGAACCAGTGGATTACCTAGTGGACGAATCTGGGGAAATAGATTTCCCGGTGATTGGAAAAATAAAAATAGAAGGGCTCTCCCCGGAAGAATTAAGGAAACTATTAAGAGGGTATTTGGCCGATTATTTAAAGGATCCCATTATTAATATTCGTTTGCAGAATTTTACGGTGACCGTTTTAGGGGAGGTTAATAGACCGGGAACCTATCCCGTAAACGGGGAGCAGATCAGTATTTTGGAGGCCCTTGGGTTAGCGGGCGACCTAACCATTCGTGGGGTACGGAAAAACGTTTTGGTCATTAGGGACTTTAACGGTACCAAGGTGTATACAAGGATTGACCTAACCTCAAAAAAAATGGTAGATTCACCGGTATATTACCTTAGCCAGAACGATGTGGTGTATGTTGAGCCTAACAGATCCGGTATAACCGCTTCCAGTTTGGATCAAAGGGCCAGTATTGCCATTTCTATAGCTTCTGTGCTAATAACTTCGACAGTTATTTTAATTACAAGACAATAAGAATACAAGCCTCCCTTTAGAATGACAAACATATCCAATAAAATTTCTTCCAAGAAAATAAATTATACAGAAATACTTAAACCCTATCTTAGAAATTGGAAATGGTTCCTAATTGCAGCTATCATTGCAATTATTCTCGGGGTTTTAAAAATTCGCTATACGGTGCCTGAATACGCCGTACAGGCAAAAATACAAATATTGGAGGACCAGAATTCAACCTCGGAGTTGGATGTCTTTAGGGATTTAAATTTATTTGGAGGACCCCGTAACCGGGTAGAGGATGAGATAGAGGTCTTAAACTCCAGATCCAATTTTATTGAGGTGGTTAAACAGTTGGGCTTGAACAAAAAAATAATTGCTCTGGGCAATATTCGTCATACCGATTTATATATGCAATCCCCGTTTAACATTAGTTTTTTGGCCCCGGATTCTATTGTGCACCAGGGTAAGGAGGAGTTTTTTATTACCATAAAATCCAATACTTCCTTTGAGTTTTCGGCGGAGGAAGATGCACCGGCTAAAGTGCATCTGTTTGGCAAGACCTTTAATACGGCTTTGGGAGAGGTGGTTATTACCCCAAATGAAATGGAGTTAAATCCACTTTTAAATAGAAAATACAAAGTACTGGTAAATCCGCTAACAGCCGTTGCAGAGGGATATCAAAAGAAAATGCAAGTTTCCATAACCAATGAGCAATCCAATATCATTGTCCTAAACTTAGAAGATCCGGTAGTGCAAAGGGCAAAAGATGTACTTAATGCCTTGGTGAATAAATATAACCAGAATGCCATAGATGATAAAAAAGCCATTGCCGATAGAACTTCAGACTTTATAGACGATAGGATAGCCAGTATTTACGGTAACCTGTCCTCTGTAGATGATAGTGCCGAAGACTTTAAATCCAATAGAGGCCTGTCTGATATAGGGACACAGACCAGCCTTAATTTAAATATTGGTGCAGCCAATCAGCAAGAATTACAGAATGCCTCTGTTCAGTTAGATATTGCCTCTTCTATGAAGGAGATTGTGGAGAATCAGGAGGGTTATGAACTGCTGCCGTCCAACGTTGGTCTTGCCGATGCCTCTATTGCGGCTACTACAGCGCGTTATAATGAATTGGCCCTGGAGCGTAAGCGGTTGTTGGAGAGCTCCAATGAGAGGAACCCTATTATTGTAAATCTGGACCAGCAGCTGGCGAGTCTTAAACGTAGTATGCAGTCCAGTTTAAATAGCGTAACCAATAACTTAGAGCTTCAAGTAAACAGTTTAAGCAGTCAGTTGTCCAGGATAAACTCCAGGATTTACTCGGCACCTAAAAACGAAAGGGCTTTACGGGATATTACCAGACAGCAACAAACTACAGAGCAATTGTATCTGTATTTGTTACAAAAGCGAGAGGAATCCCAAATTACGTTTGCTTCTGCCTCCCCAAAATCAAAAGTAATTGATGATGCTTTTTTGGCGAACAACTCACCGGTTTCTCCCAAAAAACCAATTATTTTGCTGGCTTCATTAATTTTGGGATTGATGCTTCCCTTCTCTGTGATCTATGCCAAGGAATTATTGGATAATAAGGTACACAATAAGATTGGTTTGGAGAAGTTGGTGCAGGATGTACCGGTTTTAGCGGAGCTGCCTAAGTTATCCAAGAAAGATAATAAGCTTATTCTTAAAGATGATCGATCGGTTATGGCAGAATCCCTTCGTATTCTTCGCACCAATTTGGATTACTTGATCAAAGCCAAATCTGGTTCTGGGAAAAAGAATGTTGTTTTTATCACCTCTAGCGTATCCGGTGAAGGCAAGACGTTTGTTTCGTCCAATCTTGCCATGATCTTGGCCAATACCAATAAAAAGGTACTCTTGGTTGGGGCTGATATAAGAAATCCTAAATTATATACCTTCTTTAATAGTAAGGATGTAGGTGAGTTAGGAAAGCGCAATGTAAAACGGGAAACAGGTTTAACAGAATATTTGTATGATGAAAGTGTTGCCACCAAAGACCTAATACATTCTATGTTGGTACATAACAATACTATTGATGTAATCTATTCCGGGAAAATTCCTCCCAACCCTGCTGAATTACTTATGAGTGACCGTATGCAGTTACTTTTTGACGAGGTTTCTGAAGACTATGACTATGTTATTGTAGATACGGCACCTTTGTTTGTGGTTACCGACACCCTATTAATAAGTAAATACGCAGATCATATACTATATGTTACCAGAGCCGGATCTACAGAAAAAGCGGTCTTGGAGTACCCGTTGAAACTAAAAGAAGAGGGTAAATTAAACGGACTTTCTTTTGTGGTAAATGATGTAAAACATACCAATTTGGGTTATGGCGGTAAGTATGGCTACGGCTATGGTAAGTCTACTACAAAGTGGTGGAAGTTTTAGATTCTGTTGTTTTTAGAATATATCTATCATGTTCCTAAGTTAGTACTTCTTTTATGTGGGCATTCATTTGTTGGGGTAATAATTTACTTTGATTAGTTAAGACTTTTATCTGGGAATGAATGTGTATTTTCTGGGATATGATGCCCCCAATGTATTTGACCTTGTTAAGTCTGTAATTTTAGGATATCTTCATTAATTTAATAAAAATCGGTGATGGTTCTTTCAATAACTGGCAAGAGCAATTTTAAATGGTTGTCCTTAATCTGCAATTCTTTTATGCTTTGCAATTGCTGTAAGTTGTGCACGTCAGAGGCTGCATAGTCTATTAAGCCGTTCTGAAGCAATTTAAACGCTTTTTTTTGTACGTCCTTGCCATAATATTCTCCCAGGGACAGTAGGTTCATCTGTAATAGAATACCACTTTGTTTATATTTTTTAAACCTAGAGGAATTAAGATGTAAAAAGGCATATCTTTCCGGATGGGCCAATATGGGAAAATATCGGTGAAAAGCAATGTTCTGAATGGCATCATCAAAATTAATGGATGGCTGTAGATAGGACATCTCTACCAATAAGTACCTGTTTCGTAAAGGCATAGCTTCTTTTTTTTCGAGTATGTCATCAAAATTGGCATCTATCATGTGTTCCGCTGCCACATCCAGGCTGATGCTTTTCATTTTTTCCTTAAGCAGACTATCCAAAACTTTAGTTTGTGCAGCCTGTATGCTATCCTTATCGTTGGGATAATAGTTGTGCATAATATGGGGAGTGGCAACAAATTTATTGATGCCAATATTAGAAAACTCTTTTATGAGTTGTAGGGAATCGGATACGGTTTTGGCCCCGTCGTCTATGCCGGGCAAGAGGTGATTGTGGATATCCACAAAATCACCCAAATAGTCCACTAAAAATTTTTTCTTACTAAAGAAGTAGAACATGAATCATAAAATTTTGTTCAAAAATAAGGTTTCTGATAGTACTTATTCGCTAGAATCAATTAAAAGAACTGCTCAATTATGGCGGTATTTGGGGCCTTAAAAAATTTTGAGCCCCATTGAATAATTATAGATTTCACATTGGTTTATACTATATATTTGCTTCAAATTATACGCTAATGGGCTCTATCTTACTACATTGATACCTTGCTTACTTTGGGCATATACAGCCTTTTGGTTTGTGATTTCCAGCCTAAGTGACCCTAAAGGTTATAAACGAATTTTTTCGCAAATTGTTTCATTTTCCAAAGGATTAGGAGGTTATCATGGCTTTAGTAATTCAGCAAAGAACGCCTAGTACCCTTCACTTTTAACCTTGAAAAAACATAATACTTAAATTATATCATAACAACTTGAAAAAAGAAAATTTAAATTATAAGACCCCTATTAAACGTAACTTCTTGATTGTTTCACGTTGGGGTGAAACATTGGATTTGGCCATGGCCATTTTAAATGAGGGCCATGCCGTAAAAATGTATATAGAGGATAAACCTTCCAAGGAAATTGGCTATGGTTTTGTGCAGAAGGCCAAGGACTGGAAGACCCATATTGATTGGGCCGATCTACTTATTTTTGACTATACCGGTTATGGTAAAATTTGCAAGGAACTTAGGGCCCAGGGCAAATTGGTGGTAGGAGGGACCGAATATTCCGATCAGTTGGAATTGGATCGTAATTTTGGTCAGTCCCAATTAAAAAAACAGGGTATTAAAATTTTGCCATCCAAAGAGTTTATGAACTTTCAGGATGCCATAGACTTTGTCAAGGCAAACCCTAACGCCTATGTCATAAAGCCTTCAGGAGAAACGCAGGAATACAAGCAATTGCTTTTTGTTGGGAACGATGATGAAGGCCTGGATGTGATACGGGTACTAAAGGCCTACGAGAAATCATGGGGAAACCATTTTGGGAACTTTCAATTGCAACGTAAGGTAAAGGGAGTAGAGGTGTCCGTATCGGCATACTTTAATGGTATGGAGTTTATATACCCCATAAACATTACGTTTGAGCATAAGAAACTGTTTCCTAAAGAATTGGGCATTTCAACAGGGGAAATGGGGTCCAGTATGTTTTGGGCCAAGGACTCCCCAATTTTTGACGCCACCCTAAAAAAGTTTGAAAGTTCACTGGCCCTAGAAGGATTTATAGGTCAATTGGATATCAACTGTATTGTGAATGGTAACGGAATTTACCCCTTGGAATTTACTTCTAGATTTGGTTACCCCCAGCTATTTATTCAACGAGCCGGTATATTGGAGCCCATAGGCCATATGTTCTATAAACTGGCTTCAGGACAATCCTTTAAGATCAATACTAGAAAAGGCTTTCAGGTGGGAGCCTATATGGTAGTGCCACCTTTTCCTTTTGAGGATAAGAAGACCTTTCAATTATTTTCCAAGGATTCTGTAGTTGTTTTTAAAAAGGAAATGAAAGAAGGAGTGCATCCCATGCATCTTAAAAAGGTCAATGATGAATGGTTAATTACCGGCAATACCGGTATTGCATTGTTGGTTACCGGAACGGGTCTAACGATGAAGGATGCACAAAAAATGATGCAGAACAGAATGAGCAATATTATCATCAACAACGTTTATTATAGAACCGATATAGGGGATAGGTGGGCAGATGATTTTGATCGTTTATGGTCATGGGGCCTGTTATAAGGGCGATTGTATTTGATAATAAACAAAATATAATAGGATGAAGATCAGGGTGTTAAAAAATGAAGCCGATGTTTTCTTTAGTATCCTGCCAGAGGAATGGCAGACTGTGATTGGCCCGGTTTGGAAAGATTGGGAGGACAAGGCCCATATCTATGTGATTAGGAATACATCGGAAATTATGGCGGGAGGTATTGTTTTTTATGCGGCTCCTCCCAAGATGACTCATTTTGAAATAGACAAAGGGGCGCCATATTTGGCATTAGGTTACTATTATATTGGTTTTTTGTATGTAGCTCCTAACTACAGAAATCAATCCTTGGGCTCTAAATGGCTAGAGGTCATAAAAAATAAATATCCAAAACGCTCCTTTTGGTTGACCATAGAGGAGGAAGGTTTGCGTTCCTTTTACGAGAAAAATGGATTTATGTGTGTTGCGAAAAGCCAGGATCCCTCCACCCCGGAATGGATGTTTGTATATACTCCGGATCAATAGGGGTTTATAATAGGTTAGTCTATAAACGCAAAGGTTTATTTAACTTTTAAATCACTGACTATAAACATTACGAACATCCCTGATTAGAGTTGACCGGTTTAATTTACTAATTGATTGTCAAAAATAGTCCGTAATTTCCTTGTTGGGGCTTCTACAAAGCAAATTATGCTTACTACTTACTACTTACTGCTTACTGTTTACTGCCTACTCATTACTGATTACTGTTTACTGATTATTGTTTACTTATTACTGATTACTGTTTACTGATCATTGTTCTCATGCTCCAATAAATCTTTTCGTAAGTCCAGTTTCCTAAAAGTAGGGGAGATGGCAGCTGTAAAGAGTACGGTAATCAGGGTCATGCTACCACCAAAAACCACTGCGGTAACCGTCCCCATCAATTTAGCGGTAAGTCCGCTCTCAAAAGCTCCCAGTTCATTTGAGGAGCCAACGAACATGGAATTTACCGAGGCTACCCTACCGCGCATTTCATCCGGAGTCCTTAGTTGTAATATGGTTTGCCTTATGATCATGGAAATCCCGTCTGTAACCCCACTAAAGAACAGGGCTACTACAGAAATCCAGAATGATGTGGAAATCCCAAAAACAATAATGCAAATACCAAAACCAAAAATAGATCCCAATAGTTTAAGGCCTGCCTTTTTGTTTAATGGGAAATGGGCAGAGGTAAACATGATAACCAAGGCACCAACTGCTGGTGCGGCACGTAAGATACCAAAGCCTTCCGGGCCTACCTTAAGGATATCTTGGGCGTATATGGGCAATAAGGCTATGGCTCCGCCAAATAGTACGGCTACCATATCCAAGGTAATGGCCCCCAATATTATTTTTGTGCCAAATACGAATTTCACCCCCTCTTTTAGACTCTCCAACACCGGTTCCCCAATCTTGGGATTTAAAATAGGTTTTTTCTCTATTTTGGATAAGGTAATAAGGGCCATCAAAGAAAAGGAAAAGATGAGGCACATAGACCAATGTACCCCAATCAAATTAATGGTCAATCCCGCCAAGGCGGGACCAAGTACCGCTCCCATCTGCCATACGGAACTACTCCATGTTGCAGCATTTGGATATACTTTTTTTGGGACAATTAAAGCAAACAGGGAGAAAATAGTGGGCCCAAGAAAGGCACGGACAATCCCACCTAAAAAGACCAGAAAATAGATGGCATAGAGAATACTATTTTTAGACCAATCCCTTACTATAGTTGGCCAGGTGAGTAAAAAGAGTCCAAGGCTTATTATGGAGAATCCCAAAATACACTTTACCAATAATCCCTTTTTTTCTTTTTGATCTACCACATGACCAGCAAACAGGGCCAGGGAAACAGCAGGAATTACTTCCATTAATCCTATCATTCCCAGGGATAAGGGATTTTTGGTCAGGGAATACACCTCCCATTCTATTACCACGAACTGCATGGACCATGCAAAAACCATGGCAAAACGCACCAATAAAAATACATTGAACTCCTTATACTTCAATGCAGCATAGGGATCTTCTTTTGCCATAGAAAAATATATGTTTAGGCAATAATACCATTGTATGCCAAAAATTGGGTTATTACGGGAAACGACACTGACCCGGCAGACAGGTAAACTTGCCAAAGGTTAACCAAAAAGAGTCCAATAAGCAGTGCTAAAAATGCCCTAAGACGTTTTTTTGACGTATTTGGTAAGAATTACGATCTGTTGGCCATCTACTTTGCCCTCAATGTATTCTTCGTTTTCGTGGTCCAAGGATATACGCCTTACAGCCGTACCTCTTTTGGCAACCATACTAGATCCTTTTACCGGTAGGTCTTTTATGAGAACTACACTGTCACCAGCCTCCAATACGGCACCGTTGCTATCCCTATGCATGATTTCACTTTCAGAAGGGCCTCCCTCGCCAGTGGCTTTGGCCCATTCCAATACCTCATCTTCCAAATACAGCATATCCAATAGGTCTTGTGGCCATCCTTCAGATTTCAGTCTACTCAACATGCGCCATGCCAAAACCTTGACCGGGGTATGCTCGTTCCACATACTATCGTTTAAACAGCGCCAATGATTTGGATCGGTTTTATCAGGGTTTTCTATTTGCTCCCTGCAGGTTTCACAAACCAAAAGGTTACCGTCCAAACCGCCATTTTTTACAGGCTGTACTTCTAAAACGGTCAAATTATCTGTAGCTGTACAGAGTTCACATTGGCCATTGCTTCTTTTTTCCAATTCCCGTTTTATACTCATTATAAACTTATTTAGGGGCAAATGTAAAAGAATTGTTTAAATGCATGGTATTTAGTCTTGGAAATGTGCCGAAAAAATAGCTTTGGTCAGCTTGGTATTTGGATATAGGCCGCCAAGGTGCCAATGTTTATAAGTTCTTTTTTTTATGGTTTTTTAAAAAGATCTGGAGCGGTATTTTTGTTTCCTTTTTTTAGAATATGAAAATGTTAAAAGTGGGCGATAAATTGTATAATGTGGGGCAAGACGGTTTTGGGGATTTCTTGAGGTTTTCCTTTTCCGAGGTAGTACGTTTAACCAAAACCTTGGCAGTTTTGGAAAATGGTGTGCGTTTAAAAAATAAACCCGTGAGGTCCTTGGTAAATGATGAAATTGGCTACGCCCTTGCCACCAACAAATGGATGTATTGGCACTTGGTAACAGATGAAATACTGGAAAAAGCCCAAGAGGAGAAGGAAAAAATAGCCATACACGATTGGTTTGAGCAACGTTCTTTTGATTTGTCCGAGAAAAGAATGATCTATAAACATTTTCAAGAAAAAGGAATACTATAATAGGTACATGGCAGCATAGTTTAAACCTACTGTATTGAGACTTTAATTATTGAGTGTTTGGGAATATTTTTTTTTGGGGGGAACCGGTTCCGAATAAGACAAAAAAGATCATTTCATATTTTTTTCCCAAACTTTTCCTCAGTATGGTGAAGGCCTTGGTAATCTGGGCTTCCACTGTTTTAATGGAAACATCTAAATACTCTGCTATTTCACTATTTGTAAGTCCTTCTTTTTTACTGAGAACAAATACCTTTTGGCACTTTGGAGGTAACTTTTGAATTTCTTTATTGACCACCTCCATCATTTTATTCATGATGTTATCATCCAATTCTACCGCAACTTCATGCGCGTATTCAATGTATTTTTTATTTAATAATACAACAGCTTTGTTTTTTTGGTAGGTATTTAAGAATTCATTGTAGACACACTTGTAAAGGAAATTTCGTATGGAAAATTCAGGATTGAGGATTTTTCTTGATTTCCATGTATTAAGAAAAACATTTTGGACTATATCCTGTGCTTGAGATTGTTCATGCGTTAAAGTCATGGCATACGCATTCAACTGTTTATGATATTTGTTTAAAAGAAACATATAGGCCTTTTCCTCGCCTAAAATTAGCTTTTCGATTAATTTTCTGTTTTCTTCTTTTTCCATAGGAAATGTTTATTCAGCAAATAAACGGTAAATATTATGTGATTATGAAAAAAATATCAAAAAAAAGTTAGGGTGTTGGAAATTTCACTTGTATTAATTAAAAGTAGAAACATCATATGGTATCCAAGGATATTGAAAATCGTATTGTAAAGTATTTTAACCAGTCAGCCCATGTGGAGGATCTGAATATATTAAGTAGTTGGCTAGACGATGAAAGGAACCAGAAGATTTTTAAATCATATGTGAAAACTCATTTTGCAATAAACTTGGCTATGAATGATTCAAAGTTAGATAATGTTAAGGAACAGCTTATTAAAGAAATACGCAAAGAAAAAAGTTCAGTGAATAAGTTAAGGTTCTTATCGGTTTTTAAATACGCTGCTATTGCCATTGTATTTTTAGGTCTTGGATTTTTAATGAAGAACAATTTATTTGATTCCACTACTACGGATGTTGTTATTCCAAGGGAAGATTCAATAACCCTGGAACTAGGGAATGGGGAGAAACGGATTATTACAGAAAATGGTACATCTGAAATAACTGATGCGACCGGGAAGGTGATAGGCAATAAGAAGGGTGGTCAATTGATTTATGAAGAAAGGGAGAATGACATTCTACATTATAATACCCTAAGTATCCCTAATGGCAAACAATTTGGAATTGTACTATCCGATGGCACCAAGGTTCATTTGAATGCAGGAAGTGCAATAACCTATCCAACAGTTTTTGTAAAGGATACGCCTCGGAAAGTTATTTTGAAAGGGGAAGCATTTTTCGAGGTCAGTCCTGAAAAAAGTAGACAGTTTATAGTTAATGTCCAAGAATTGGATGTGAAGGTATATGGTACCAAATTTAATGTGGCCAATTATAATGAAGATATAGAGACGGAAGTGGTTCTTGTTGAAGGTTCTGTCGGTTTATCCAGTACAAAAAATGAAAGAGAGGTCAAAGAAGTATTTCTAGAACCAGGCTATATGGGAGTTTTTAACAAGCAAGATAAAAATATAGTTAACCAAAAAGTAAATACAGCACTCTACACTTCATGGATGAAGGGAAATCTTGTTTTTCGAAATGAATCTTTTGAAAATATTATTCAAAAATTGGAACGACATTATAATGTGGTAATTATTAATAATAATGTAGAATTAGCGAATGAAAGATTTAATGCTACCATAGAAACCAAACACGAAACAATAGAGGAGGTCTTCAGGTATTTTAATAAAGTATATCAAATTGAATATCAAATAGTAGAGAATAAAATAATAATTAACTAAAATCGAAACAATATGAAGTGAAATTGACAAATCTCATTTGGTCATTTTTATTTTTTGCACTGGCGGAAATAAAAAATCGGAAAATGCTGGAACATTTCCCGATTAACAAAATGATCACACATAAAGCGTAATCAAAAATAAACATTCAAAATTATGAAAAAACCATCAATGTCCAAGGGGTTACTCTCTTGGCGCTTAAATTATGACTTGAAAATGAAGTTATCGCTTCTTTTTTTCTTAACAATAAGTTTTTTGATGCAGGCTAATTCCTACTCTCAAAAAACGATGATTTCCATAGCAAAAGAAAATTCCACTGTTCGGGAGGTCTTGGACGAAATCGAAAACATTAGTGAATTTAAATTTTTGTTTAACACGAAGACTGTTGATCTAAACAGGCAAGTGACGATAAAATTTGAAAGCGCTCCAATTGACCACATCCTTAATAATCTTTTTCGTGATCAAAATGTTTCTTATGAAATAAACGATCGTAAAATACTTTTGAAAAAGGCTTTAAAGCCAAATAATAGTAGAGATAGGTCACAAGAAGTTGAGTCTTATCAACAAACACTTACGGGTACGGTTGTTGATTCCGATGGGATTCCGTTACCAGGTGCTAATATTGTTGAGAAAGGAACCACAAACGGTGTTACTGCAGATTTTGATGGTAATTTTTCAATCGTTGTATCAAATGAAAATACGATTTTAATTATTTCATATATAGGGTATGCTACCAAGGAGGTCTCAACACAAGGACAGGCCAATGTTAATATCGTTTTGGAAGAAAGTGCGGCAGGTTTGGAAGAAGTGGTTGTTGTGGGATATGGTACAATGAAGAAGGCAGATTTAACTGGGTCGGTATCTCAAGTTAAAAGTGAGACCCTGGAATCGGTACCAGTATATAATATGGCACAGGCGCTCAAGGTTGGTGCTTCCGGGGTTAGAGTTTCTCAAAATTCAGGTACTCCAGGTTCTAGAATCGAAGTACGAATTAGAGGTGGAAATTCCTTAATAGGTAATAATCAACCACTATATGTGGTAGATGGATTTCCTGTTACAAGCGGTATAGATTATTTAAATCCTGCGGATATTGAATCTGTAGATATTTTAAAAGATGCTTCCGCTACCGCTATTTATGGGTCAAGAGGAGCTAATGGGGTAGTAATAATTACTTCTAAAAGAGGCGTAAAAAACCAAGAAAGTAAAATTGAGCTAAATAATTATTTTGGTATGCAACAGGCCATAAATGAATATGATTTGCTCAACGCTAAAGAATATGCCATAGTAGCTAATGAATGGTTGAAAAATGAAGGTTTGGAACCTTATTTCAATGTTGATGAAATACAGAATCCAGGAACGGGTTGGTTAGATGCAATTTTTAGAACATCCCCTGTACAGAACCATACAATTACTTTTTCTGGAAGTTCTGACAAAGGTAGATATTCTATATCTGGCAACTATTATGATCAAGAAGGAATATTGGAAAACTCAGGCGTTACAAGAGGTTCGGTTAGAATCAATTTAGATCAAGAATTGAAAAGTTGGTTAAAGATGGGCCTGAATCTTCAATTGTCGAGAAGTGAGAACCAATCGGTCAATGTAGATAACGGATACCGAGGTACATCAATGCTATCAGCTGCGGCATCTGCGCCACCTACGCTACCTTTATATGACGAGGAAGGTCTCCCTACACAAATAGGGCAGATTTATAATTTTGGGTCTGCTGATATGAGAAACCCACTATTGTTTACACTTAGTAAAAACCTTGGTTTTTCCAATAGTGTTTTAGCAAATTCTACATTTGATTTTCAAATTTCTCCTAGTCTTTCATTCAAGACTTTAATAGGCTTGCAATATCGAAATTCGCGTAGTGAGTTGTTTACTCCTATTGTTTATGAAAATGATAGGGGGTCCGCTCAAGAAGGGAATAACTATTTTAATTCCTTATTAACTGAAAATGTTTTGACTTATTCAAAGACATTTAATGAAAAACATAGCTTAAATATAATAGGCGGTGGTACCTATCAAACACAAATGAACCGTTACTCTGGCATATATGTAAGTGGTTTTTCTAATAATATTACCGAGAACTATAATTTAGCTGCTGCCGAAACCGTCGGAAATCCTTGGTCCGGGTATTTTGATTGGTCATTAGCTTCTTTTCTTTCGAGGGTAAATTATTCCTATGACGGAAAGTATATGGTAACTGCTAGCATTAGAGCTGATGGTTCTTCGAGGTTTGGTGCAAATAATAAATGGGGATATTTTCCATCGGCAGCTTTAGCATGGCGTGTTTCAGATGAAGGCTTTCTTGAAAATAGCGCGACCATTTCAAACTTGAAATTAAGAGCGAGTTATGGTATTACAGGTAACACAGCGCTTAATCCCTATCAATCACTTGATAGACTGAATTCTACTAAATATATCTTTGGGAATCAAGCTGATGTAATAGGATTTTATCCTGCCGGCATTTCCAATAGCGCTTTGAAATGGGAAACTACTGGGCAGTTGGATGTTGGGTTTGATCTAAATCTATTTAATGATCGTTTAAGATTTGTTTTTGATTATTATAAAAAGAATACGAAAGATTTACTTGCCTCTGTACCACTTCCTTCAAGTGTTGGGTTTAGCTCTATTTTAAGTAATGTTGGAGAAATACAAAATTCTGGAGTTGAATTAAGTGTTGATGCCGATATCCTAAGAAATGATTTTAAATGGGATGTCTCAGCTCAAATTTCTGCCAATAGAAATAAAGTGATCGAGCTTGCTGGTGACAGTGATATTTTCGGATCAGCTCAAGCTGCTGTTTGGCCTAGTGCAAACATTGCACGTGAAGGAGAACCATTAGGTGTTTTTTACGGACTTCTTGAAGATGGCTTAGATGAAAATGGTTTTATAAAATATCAGGATGTGAGTGGACCTGATGGTGTTCCTGATGGATTAATAAATACGTTGGACCGAGTGATTTTGGGTAGTTATCATCCAGATTTTATTTATGGATTGACTTCTAACTTTAGTTATAAGGGGATTGAATTAAATGTGATGTTGGAAGGAGTTCAAGGAAACGAATTATTCAACGCTACCAATGGCACGCATTTAAATTCCTTTCAGCGAGGTAATAATCAATTTAGAGACATTATTGGAAATTATTGGACCGAAGAAAATCCGGATCCTAACGCAAAGTATCCTAAAATAAGTAGTGCCACACAAATAACAGTTTCAGACAGATTTATTGAAGATGCTAGTTATCTGCGTGTAAAGTCGATGAGATTGGCTTATAATTTTCCTGTTTCTGAAATCGGTTTAAATGATATCGATATGCTTCAATTGTATATTTCTGGGACTAATCTTTTCACTTTTACAAACTATACAGGTATTGATCCCGAGGCTAATACTCGTGGTACCGATTCAAGTAATGTGGCTGATAGATTGCGATTTGGTCACGATCAGAGTAGTTATCCTAGTGCCAAGATATATGCAATTGGTCTAAAATTTAGATTTTAATTTATAAAGACATTACAATATGAAAAATATAGTTTTAGGATTAATAATAATCGTGTGTTTCTCTGCCTGTGAAAAAACATTGGAGGAAGTTCCAAAAGATTTTGTTTCTAAGGCAAACTTCTACAATAGTGAAGAAGATGCTCAGGCTGCGATTGTTGGTGTTTACGCTGGTTTGCAAAGCGATTTTTTTGGGATGAACCATTATTTAATGACAGAGCTGCACGGCGATTTTATTTTCGGAAGAGGGTCACAAGCACCAATTACTATTTGGGATCAAATATTGGATCAAACAAGCATTGGTAGGTGTGCCTCAAATTGGTCATCATTGTATACTACAATTAATAGAGCCAATGCGGTTTTGGATAATGTATCAGAAATAGAAGATATAGAGACGGAGGCAAAAGAACAGATTCTTGGAGAAGCACATTTTTTAAGGGCTTTGTGTTATTTTGAATTGGTTCGTGGTTGGGGAGCTGTTCCGATTAAGACTAGTGAAAGTGTAGATTTGAGTTCTGTAGAAGCTGCAAGGGAACCTGAAAGTAAGGTGTATGAATTAATTGTTGCAGATGCTTTAGCTGCCGAAAGTGGTCTTGGTGAAGTAGGTGGGCAAACTGGTAGAGCGTCAAAATGGGCAGCAAAAATGTTGTTGGCCCATGTTTATTTAACTTTGGAAGATTGGGAAGCAGCAGCTGAAAAAGCTGATGATGTAATTGTTAATGGTCCTTATAGCCTTGTTACAGTAGAAAATCCAGATGATTTTTATAAGATTTTTGCCGTTGATTCAAGCACTGAGGATATCATGTCGGTTCATCATTCCGAAACAAAAACTTCGGGCATTCCAACATATATTCATAGAGGGCAGGCAGTACCATACAATTATTCATCTACCGGCTACTTTGCATGGCTTCCTGATACAAACTCATTTATTGGTGATAGTTGGGACGATAATGATTTACGTAAGAGTTTTAATTTATATACACAATATCAGAATGCTGATGGCGACTGGGTTTCATTACCTGAAACTGTACCAGTTCTCTTTAAAAAATTCATTTCCAACAGTTCTGGACAAAATGTATACAGTGTGCCTATTTATAGGCTTGCTGAAGCATATTTGATTTATGCAGAAGCAGCAAGTAATGCAAATGGAGGTCCAACAGCACTCGCCTTGGAGCGGTTGAATACAATAAAGAGGAGGGCTTATGGTGTTGATCCTAATACGTCGTCTTTAGTAGATTTTCCATCAGGAATGGGAGCCGATGATTTTAGGGAGACGGTATTACAGGAACGGGCATATGAGTTTTTGTTGGAACGTAGACGTTGGTTTGATTTAAAACGTACCGGAACAGTGAAGGAAACTTTTGCCGCTGTAGGTAAAAACTTAATAGACGAACGCCTTTTATGGCCAATTCCTGAAAGCGAAATTAATAATAACCCGGCAATTAGCCAATCAGATCAGAATCCAGGATATTAACATTAATAATTAGTCAGGCAAATACAGACCTAGTATTGCGCCTGTATTTACCTGACATTTTTTTATAGTAAATTTATGGGTAACACATAATAGTTACATGATGGAATAACACCAATTAAATTGAAATACCCTTTTGGATTCCCTTTTTTTTGAAGATTACCCATTTTAGAACAGCATTTAGAATTTAAAACTATGAGTTGTCTATTTGGTTTTCCTTAAACAATACATTTAAATTAGGTAACTGATTTTAATACGATTGAATAAACAATTATGATATGATTAAAATAAACTCAAAAAATGGTTACAAAGGTTGGAATTCAGAGCAATTGGACAATGGTTTATGAACCAAATAATAACACAATT
>CAXAVP010000043.1:0-22064 GCA_963972175.1 uncultured Arenibacter sp. | reverse complement strand
GGTTTAGACGGATGGGTCACCTATTATTACTTCTTCATTTCTAAGACTTGGGAAAGCCAGGATCTTCCATTGTTTCTTCCATTTGCCGCACATGACGTTCCGTATGACCCGACATAAATAGGACAATTTGATAGGCATCAATTGTTCCGAACGGAAACTGTTGATAGCGGTTTCTTAAATCATCTTGGGTTGACTTAATATATTCAATATGCTCCTTCCTCTTGGATTTAAATTCTTCTACCGTTTCCTCAAAACTTCCATATTTACCGGAAGGTTCAAAGGCCTTGCTAGTCTTCACCTTATTACTCCGGTCTTCTATCATAGCAATAAGCTGTTCATCCGCCATCTTAACTTCATCCCTCCTTGAGGGATCGGCCTCGGTATTTAATGTTTGCGCCAATACGTCAAATATAGAGTTCTCCGAAATAGCCAGATGCTCTGCACACTCCGCAATGGACCATGAGTCTTCCGCAACCTTATAATTTAATTGTTCCTTACTTAATCCGTCCAACGTTTTGGTAAAACGATCATATGTCTTATTCAATTCGTTGATAGCAAACGTTCTTTCGGCATTGGATAGGCTAGTATCTACTTGGCTAAAAGCCGTCATTACCAATACCACCATGGGCAACATAATTTTTTTCATAGCGTTCTATATTATACATTAAATTAAATTGGGCACCTATGTCCCCATACAACGGAACTCTATAAAAAAATGGATTATGCCTATTTTTTAATGAGTCCCAACTCAATCAGCCGCTCGTGCAAAAACTCCCCTGCGGTGATGTCCTCAAATTGCTTTGGATGTTCTTCGTCCACACAATTGTCCAAACAATTTAAGGGCATTTCACTTATGGGGTGCATGAAAAACGGCACGGAATATCTAGAGGTCCCCCATAATTCCCTAGGTGGATTTACCACCTGGTGTATGGTCGATTTTAGTTTGTTATTGGTTAAGCGCGACAGCATGTCGCCAACATTGATCATAAGTTGATCTGGTTTGGCAATGGCATCGACCCATTCTCCTTCATGGTTTCTAACCTGAAGTCCCTTTCCATGGGCCCCCATAAGCAGGGTTATTAAATTAATATCCCCATGCGCCGCAGCTCTAACGGCATTCTTAGGCTCATTGGTAATTGGTGGATAGTGAATAGGTCTTAATATGGAGTTTCCGTTCTTAATATACTCGTCAAAATAGGTTTCTTCCAATTCCAAATGCAAGGCTAGGGCCCTTAGTACATATTGGGCTGTCTTTTCCAACATTTTATAGGTCTCCTTACCCACTTCATTAAAATGATCCAATTCCGTCACCTGAACATTGGAAGGGTATGCCTTTTCCAATTTGGGGTCGTCTTCAACATACTGTCCAAAGTGCCAAAACTCTTTTAAATCGCCCTCTGTTCTGCCCTTGGCATGCTCCTTTCCAAAAGATGTATATCCACGTTGCCCGCCAATACCTTCAATTTCATATTTATCCTTGGTCTCTTGGGGTAGATCAAAGAACTTTTTGATTTCAGAATATAAGTCCCCAACCAATTTTTCAGATAAAAAGTGACCGCTAAGTGCCACAAAACCAATGTTCTCAAAAGCACTGCCAATTTCTTTAATAAATTTATTCTTTCTCGTAGAATCGCCGGATATAAAATCTTCAAGATTTACACTGGGTATTGCACTCATCGTCTTACATTTTTAGATAAATCAAAGTTAATAATATAAAGACAATCTTATTGCCATTATATGCTACTTTGTTTTTGCCTTTTGTTACATTTATGCAATATTATATAGAAAAGGTAGAAAAACATAACATGCAATATAGAGCAGATAGTGTAGATAGGGCTATGCAAGTACAGCTTTATCAGCGAATGCTAAAACCGCGGTTAATAGAAGAGAAAATGTTAATTCTCTTGCGCCAGGGAAAAATTAGCAAATGGTTCAGCGGAATTGGTCAGGAGGCCATTTCGGTGGGGGTAACCAGTGCCTTGAGAAAAAACGAGTATGTTTTGCCCATGCACCGTAATTTAGGTGTTTTTACCACTAGGAACATTCCCTTACACCGATTGTTCGCCCAGTGGCAGGGAAAGGGGAGTGGTTTCACCAAGGGCCGGGATAGAAGTTTTCATTTCGGAAGTCAGGAATACAGGATAATTGGCATGATTTCCCATTTGGGGCCACAATTAGGGGTAGCAGATGGTATTGCTCTTGCTGATGTCCTAAACAAGAGGAATAGGGTAACTGCCGTTTTCACGGGTGAGGGTGGTACCAGTGAAGGAGATTTTCATGAAGCCATGAATATTGCAGCTGTATGGAATTTGCCGGTCTTGTTCTGCATAGAGAATAACGGCTATGGCTTATCCACTCCTACATCCGAACAATATAAATGTACAGATTTGGCTCGGAAAGGGGTTGGATATGGCATGGAATCCCATATTGTGGATGGGAACAATATCTTGGAAGTATTTTCAAAAGTAGATGAACTGTGCAAAAGCATTCGCAAAAACCCTAGACCGGTATTGATTGAATTTAAAACATTTAGAATGCGTGGGCACGAGGAGGCCAGTGGTACCAAATATGTGCCACAAGAATTGTTGGATGCTTGGTCTGAAAAAGACCCATTGGTAAATTTTGAAAAATTTCTATTGGAGCAAAATATTCTGACCCCCGAACTCATAGCTACCTTTAGGAATGAATTTTTTTCTGAAATTGATTTTAATCTAAAAAAAGCCTCTGAGGAACAGGATATAGTCTTTGATGAAGAGAGAGAAGTGATGGATGTTTACAAAGAATTTGACTATATAGATCACCAAGCTGGCAGCGAAAAAGAAAATATAAGAATGGTGGATGCCATTTCCCAAGGGTTGAGTCAATCTATGGAGAAACACGGACATCTGGTAATAATGGGTCAGGATATTGCCGAATATGGTGGAGTATTCAAAATTACAGATGGTTTTGTAGACCGCTTTGGCAAAGAAAGGGTACGGAACACCCCAATATGTGAATCGGCCGTTGTTTCCACCTCCATGGGATTATCTATCAATGGGATGAAATCGGTCATGGAAATGCAATTTGCAGATTTCGTCAGTACCGGATTTAATCCAATTGTAAATTATTTGGCCAAGATCCACTATCGCTGGGGAGAGCATGCCGATGTAGTGATTAGAATGCCCTGTGGAGCAGGGGTAGGCGCAGGACCATTTCATTCGCAGACCAATGAGGCCTGGTTTACCAAAACACCGGGATTAAAGGTGGTTTACCCTGCCTTTCCAATAGACGCCAAGGGTTTATTGACTACAGCCATAAATGATCCAAATCCCGTGCTTTTTTTTGAACACAAAGGCCTCTATAGAAGTGTATATCAAGACGTCCCCAAAGATTACTACACTACGCCATTCGGAAAAGCTGCCCTATTACGTCAAGGATCAGAGGTTACCATTGTCTCCTATGGCCTGGGAGTGCATTGGGCCTTGGACACCTTAGGAAAGAACCCCCACATACAAGCAGACCTGTTGGATCTCCGAACATTGCAACCCTTGGATATAAAGGCCGTTTATGAGTCCGTAAAAAAGACCGGGAAAATAATTATACTGCAAGAAGACAGTTTATTTGGTGGTATTGCCAGCGATATTTCGGCCATGGTCATGGAAAACTGTTTTCAATATTTGGACGCTCCGGTTAAGCGAGTGGGAAGCTTGGAAACACCTATTCCTTTCGCCAAAAATCTAGAAGACCATTACCTTCCCAAAAACCGTTTTGAGGAAGAACTTATTAAGTTGTTATCCTATTAAAAATAAAGATAGATGATTTCGGCAGAAGAAAAGCTAAACGAACGCATTAAGGAACTTACTTGTTTATATGAGGTAACCTCCATAATAGTAAATTGCGACTACAACCAGATAGAAGACGCCCTTAAGGGCATTCTACATTGCCTGCAGAAAGCCTGGCGATACAATAAGGATGCCCAGGTGAGATTAGATGCTAGCGGCTACACCATTGTAACTTCCAATTTTCCAAAAAAACCCATTTACCTGGAGTCGAGCATAAAAGTATTCAACAAAAAATCAGGGGTGGTGCAGGTGGCCTATCCCAACGACAAATACTCCGCATCCGATTTTTTAGGGGAAGAAAAAAAATTGCTGCAGAACGTGTGCCTGGAAATAGGGAACTTATTGGAAAGAAAACAGATAAAAGACAATGAAATAATCATTAAACGAAAAATGGAACGGGCAGACCGCCTGGGGATTTTGGGAGAAATTACCGCCGGTATTGCCCATGAACTCAATACACCATTGGCCAATATTTTAGGGTTTGCAGAATTACTTAAAAGTAGGATTATGGAAGACTCACAGGCCGTACAAGATCTTGACAAGATTATAAATAGCGCAATTTTCTCCAGGGAGGTGGTAAAAAAACTTATGTTTTTTGCCTGCGAAATGCCACAACAGATGTCCCTAGTAAACATTAACCCTATTATTAACAGCGCCTTGCACTTAATGGAACCCAGCTTAAAGAAAAAGAAGATAATTCATGAACTGGATTTTAGTAATCCTGAAGTCTTTCTCAGGGTAGATACCATACAGCTCACCCAAGTAATATTTAATCTAGTACTCAATGCCATTTATTTCTCACCCGTAAAGGGCAAAATAGCAATCTCCGTTAAGGAAGGCAAGAAACAGGTAAGCATCAGCATATCTGATCAAGGACCTGGGATTTCTTCAAAAATAAAGGACAGGGTTTTTGAACCTTTTTTTAGCACCAAGCCGGTAGGAGAGGGCTCTGGATTAGGACTAAGCGTGGTACATGGTATCATAAAAAGCCATAAAGGGATGATAAAGTTCCGCTCCAACAACCCCAAAGGAACTATATTTACTATTGATATTCCAAAAAATTAAGACTATGGGATTAAATAAAGAGAATGTATTGATTGTTGACGACGATATAAACATTTTGGAGCTTATCCATAGGCACCTTCAATCCTTTAATTACCATGCATATAAGGCTGTTTCCGTAAAAGAGGCGTTGGCTATACTGAAAGATTCTAGGATAGATCTATTAATTACAGACCTCAAGATGCCGGATGTGGACGGACTGCAATTAATTAAATATGTATCCGAACATTATCCAGATTTACCAAAATTAGTGGTAACCGGTTATCCCTCGGTAGACGATGCACTTAGCGTCCTAAAATCTGGTGCCATCGACTATCTGGTAAAACCATTTACCCAGGAGGAATTAAAGACTGCTGTCCTAAAATCATTCTCAGGAAGGACCCCAAATCATAAGAGTTATAATAATACCTCAAAAAATAAAACGGATAAACCTGAGGTCTATGGAGATTTAATAGGCAGCTCACGAGCCCTTAAGAAGGTTACGGAAATAATAGACCGGGTAAAGGACAATAAGGCCACGGTTTTGATAAATGGAGAAAGTGGTACCGGAAAAGAATTGGTTGCCCGGGCTATTCATTATATGGGAAAGTATTCAAGAGCCCCTTTTATTGCGGTTAATTGCGGGGCCATTCCTGAAAATTTATTGGAAGCCGAATTATTTGGTTATACCAAAGGTGCCTTCACCGGTGCTAACGAAAACCGCAACGGTTTTTTTCAGGCGGCCAACAAAGGCACACTTTTTTTAGATGAAATAGGCAACGCTTCCGCTGCCGTACAATCCAAGCTGTTAAGAGCCCTTCAAGAAAAGGAAGTGGTAAAGGTAGGCTCCCAAAAAGTCGAAAAAATTGATATTCGAGTCGTTGCCGCTACCAACAGTAACCTATTGTCCCTTGTAGAGAAAAAAGTATTTCGGGAGGATTTATACTACCGCTTAACAGTGGTGGATATTGAAGTACCACCCTTGAGGGAGCGGAAAGAAGATATTCCGGCACTGGTAGATAAATTTCTATTAAAATACGGTGTGGAGTACAAAGACCAACTTATTTCCATCTCTGCCAGCGCAATGGAACTATTAAAGCGCTATAGTTGGCCCGGAAACATACGAGAGTTGGAAAATGTAGTTCAAAGGGCGGTAATAATGTGCGACAAAAAAATTGAAATAGATCAATTACCCAACACCTTAAAATACAAAATAGATTTTCCAGAAGACAGCTTACTGCCATTGCACCAAATGGAAAAGCGGTATATCCTAAAAGTACTGGAGGCAACCGGACAAAATAAAACCAAAGCGGCCGAAATATTACAAATAGACCGTAAAACACTTCGTCAAAAAATAAAATGATTTAACCTTCACTATAATAGTTGGGGAATAACGCCCCAGCTGGGTAAATCCTCCTTTATAAACAATAATCCATTACTGTAACACAACATATTTAAATAATTGATTTACAGTTAATTACAGATATTTTGTGCCTTTCTTGTATTTTTTGGCATCCAACTTGCCATAGGTTTATTCCTTAATTATATCGCTATGAGAAATTATGTTAGCTTATGCCCAAGTTGTAAGTATTACAAGTCTTGTGTGCTTACAAAAAATAAAAATCGCATATGGAGTTGCAATGAATTTCATATGGCCGATTCAGCATCCATGTACAAAAAAAATGATTTAACCTTAAAAGCCGAAGCAAGCTTAATCTAAATTGAATTATATGTTAACAAAATCAAAATTGCCATTAAAACAAGGCATGCTGGAGAACGTTATGCGTCAATTTAACCATGCGGCCGATATCATTGACCTAAATAGCAATATTAGAAAAATACTGAGCATTACCAATAACGAACTACTCATCCATTTTCCTGTAAAGATGGACAATGGAGACGTTGAAGTCTTTACCGGATACCGGGTGCAGCACAACAACGCATTAGGCCCTTACAAGGGTGGGCTGCGTTATCATCCAACGGTAGATATAGATGCTGCAAAAGCCTTGGCTATGTGGATGACCTGGAAAACCTCCTTGGCAGGGTTACCGTATGGAGGAGCAAAAGGGGGAATTCAGATAGATCCTTCAAAATATTCTAATGCCGAATTGGAGCGCATAACTAGGCGTTTTACATATGCTTTGGGCGACAATATTGGCCCTGAACATGATATTCCCGCTCCAGACGTAAATACCAATGCACAAACCATGGCATGGATTGTTGACACCTATATGTCTACAAAATCCCCGGCAGAAAGATCAAAAAACCAACATGTGGTAACCGGAAAGCCTTTGGGTTCTGGTGGATCGGAAGGAAGGGACAGGGCAACAGGTTACGGTGTTTTTCTTAACATCAAACTGTGGGCACAAAAGAAAAAAATAGCTTTAAAAAATAAACGGTTTATAGTTCAAGGATTTGGCAATGTAGGATATTGGACCGCCCATTTTCTGGAAAAAGAAGGAGCTAAATTGGTTGGGGTGCAGGATGCCAATGGCAGTATAACAAACAAACAGGGTATAGAAGTGTCCAAGTTATTCCATTATATACAACAGAACCAAGGCAGTATTGTAGGCTATCCCTATTCACAAGCCATTAGCAACGACTATTTTTTTGAATTGGACTGTGATATCTGTGTGCCCGCGGCCTTGGGCAATCAAATCACTGCCGAGAATGCAAGCAGAATAAAAGCCTTTCTTATAGCAGAAGGAGCCAATGGACCAACGGATGTGGAAGGTGAGGAAATATTACTCAAAAATGGTGTTGGGATTATACCCGATATACTGTGTAATTCCGGCGGGGTTATTGGCAGTTATTTTGAATGGCTGCAAAATAGAAACGGGGAACTGTGGCAATTGGACGAGGTCTTGGCCAAATTGGAAAAGAAAATGAAAGAGGTCTTTGAAAAAGTCTATGAAACGGCTGAGAATAGGGATGGGGATATGAGAACTGCCGCCTATATCATCGCAATAGAACGGATTGAAAAAGCCTATTTGCAACGTGGGATTTTCCCATAAACCATTGAAAAATACAATATTATGAAGTACGGAAATTTAGTGCTGGAAAAAAAAGAATTTGTACTGTTAAAACAATTGGTAAATGTATCCGGGTTTTACACGGATAACACCTATAAGAATTCTATTAAGAAACTAACCGAAGAATTAAAGTCGGCCATCGTTTACAGTGAAGAAGAAATGCCCAAGGATGTTATTCGATTTAATTCCATGGTCACCATCACGGCCGGCAACGGTTGGTCCAAAACATTTCAATTGGTAATACCTTCTTTGGGCGATTTTAAAAACAGTAAGATTTCTATCTTAACCCCCATGGGTGCAGCTGTAATGGGATATGCCAAGGGAGATGATATTATTTGGGAATTTAGAAATGGGGAACAAACCCTTCTGGTTTCCAATGTAGAACAGCAGCACAACACCATTAACTCGGATATATTGTTATAAGCTATGCAGGTATTTTATGAACATGATTCGGACAACAAGCTTATTGCCAAAAAAAATGCGCTGGAGCTCAATAATTGGATACAACATTTAGTGAGTACCGGAGAAGAACTGGAACTGCTGGTCAACATATCCAAGAAACTACCGGAAGCCCAAGAGATGGCAGATAGATTAAAGGAATTGGCCCTGGACAACAAATTACAGCTTGGCGTCCTTTATAGGTACAAAAATTCTATGGTAAACCTTCACGAGTGCGAGGATATGGAATGCGATATATACTATGTAAACAAACACGAGAAATATAGAGCCTCGTACTGCTCCATCCTGCACACATTTTCTAAAATAAAAATTGATTTATATAATATGATATTGTTGTTGATTTAAAGTTGGTTTTTAACAGTCTGTTTGTTGGTTAAAATTAGAGTTATTTGACTGTTAATGTACAAGGGAAAGCACTGCTTTCCCTTGTTTGCTTTATAGCTTTGCCCAGGTGGACTTTATCTTTAAGAATACTATATTCAATTTACCTCTACAACTTCTTAGGTTAAAAATATTTGTTATGCAGCAAAACGGCCTATGAGCAAAACAGTAATTTTGATAATAAATTTATACAGCATAGTTCTGTGCCCTAACACCTTATAAAATAGATACAATTTATTTTCGTTTTAGGTCATACTTCTTTCAGCTATGACTCGTATATAAAAAGGAATATTAAATATGAAAAATATGCATTTAAAAAAGTTTTTGTTTTTAGTGTTGTTTACCACCGGATTGGTTATATCCTGTTCGGTTTCCAAGACCGCCAGACAGGACCGTAGTATCATTAATGGCAATTGGATTTTAAACAATGTTTCCTACGAAGGAAGTCCTGGGAAGTTTACTTCAGTTCTCTTTAATGACGCTGACGCCAGCTGTTTTGAAGGCAGTAGTTGGTTTTTTAGAAACAACAATAGCACTGGTAGTTATATGCTGACCAATGCAACTAATTGTTATAGCGGGGAACGCTTTATCCGCTGGTCCGTTTTAGATAGGGAGGGCATGTCCAGTCAACTTCAATTTAAGTTTATCGACGAGAAATACAAAGATATCTCCGGAGGTTTGGGTTATAGGTTGGACATAGAAACCCTGACCGATCAATATATGAAACTAACTTCAAAAGTACAGGTAGAGGGAGATCCGGTGACCGTTGTATACGAGTTTTCTAAAATAGAGTAAGACAAAAATTATATTTTATACTGTGGGTAGGCCACATAAAATTACCAAAAATGGTCTTGCCAAGAGAATTAGGGAGGACATGAAATAGCCATTTCAATAATTAAAAATAATAAGAAAAGAGATGAAAAAAATAATAGTAAGTAGTTTATCCATTTTATTGGTCTTGGCCACCTTTAGTAGTTGCCAGGCAATCAAGAACACCAATAACAAACAAAGGGGTGCTGCCACGGGTGCTGCCGGGGGTGCTGTGGTTGGTGGCGTAATTGGCAACAACGTAGGTAAAGGTAATAATACCGCTTTAGGTGCAATAATTGGTGCTGTGGTTGGTGGTGTTGCCGGTGGTTATATTGGCGACAGAATGGATCGTCAGGCAGAACGTATAGAGGAAGAAATTCCCGGGGCAGAGGTCACTAGGATCGGCGAAGGAATCAACGTTACTTTTAACGAGGATGCCGGGGTTTACTTTGATACCAATAAATCTGACGTTAAGGGAACCTCCGCGACCACTCTAGATAATTTAGTGGGGATTTTAAAGGAGTATCCAGACACCAATATTTTGGTAGAAGGCCATACCGATAGTGCCGGACCAGAGGATTACAATATGAACCTCTCCAAACAACGCGCCCAATCTGTCACCAATTACCTCATTACACGTGGAATTTCAGGTAGCAGATTAACAACTGCCTGGTACGGAGAAACCCAGCCTAAGGCCGACAACGCTACTGCAGCAGGGAAGGCTAAAAACCGTAGGGTAGAACTGGCCATTGTTGCCAATGAAGAATTACGGCAGGAGGCCATCCAAAAGGCGAAACAATAAAAATAACATTGTATATATTCTTAAAACCCGACGGATTGCGTCGGGTTTTTTGTTTATTTTCTGTACCTTTTAGTAATGGAATCATATGATGTCATTATTGTTGGAGGCGGATTAGCGGGTTTAACTGCTGCTTTGCACCTTAGAAAGGTAAATTACAAGGTGATTCTTTTTGAAAGTCGAGACTACCCTAACCATAAGGTCTGTGGTGAATATATTTCCAAAGAAGTGGTCTCCTATTTGGATTTTTTAGGGGTTTCCTTGCCCAAAACCTATGAGTTGAACCAACTTTTACTGAGCACCACCAAAGGAAATGACTTGCGGACCACATTACCATTGGGCGGACTTGGACTTAGTAGGTACACCCTTGATCATTTGCTTTACAAAAAGGCGATTGCAGTGGGGGCTGTTGTTTTACATGAACAGGTTACCAATATCTCTTATGAAAAAGAATTTAGTGTATCAACTGCATCAGGAAAAAAATTCAAAGGAATCATTGTCATTGGTGCTTATGGCAAAAGAGGAAGCTTGGACAAGCAGATGAAGCGCGACTTTATTTACAAGAAGTCGCCCTGGCTAGGTGTAAAGGCCCATTATAAAATGGATTCGTTTCCGGATGATTTGGTGGCAGTCCATAATTTTAGGGGAGGTTATGGTGGAATATCCAAAATAGAAAGTGGAGCCGTAAATTTTTGTTATTTGGTCAATTACAACAGTTTTAAGAAAGAGGGTGACATAGCGAGTTTTGAGCATAATGTAATTAGGAAAAACCCTTACTTGAACAGTTTCTTACAGGACGCCACGATGTTATTTGATAGCCCCCTGACCATTGGGCAAATATCCTTTTGTAGAAAAAACCCCGTTGAAAACCATATACTCATGTGTGGTGATACTGCGGGACTTATTCATCCGTTATGCGGCAATGGCATGGCCATGGCCATACACAGTGCTAAAATTGCCTCAGAATTAATACACTGCTTTTTTAAAAAAGCATCCTTTGACCGACAGCAATTGGAACAGGAGTACGAAAGCTGCTGGCGTGCTATGTTTAGACAGAGATTGTGGGTAGGACGGCAATTGCAACAGCTTATAATACACGAAAAGCTCTCCAATTATGCAATGGGGGCCATGGCGCGTTCCCCCTATATATTAAAAAAGTTGATAAAAAATACCCATGGTCCAATAATCCAAGTAAATGAATTTTAGAGATCGCAGTACCGAGCCCGAAGCTATGGATGGTCAAAAAATGGACCCCTTGCTATTAAAAAAAATATATGCGGATATCAATAAAGTAAACAAGGTCCTTAACGGCTTTTCAATTAACATCAAGGCCATTGAAAGAATAATGAAAATATACCCCAAGAAAACCTACACCATTTTGGATATTGGTTGTGGGGACGGGACTATGTTACGTAAAATAGCCCTTTACTTTAAAAACAAGGGTATAGTTTTAAAGCTAGTGGGCATCGACATAAATACCATATCCATTAAATTGACCCAAGAAGCTTCAAAGGACTACCAAAACATACAATATAAAGTGTGCGATATTTTAGATTTGGATGATAATGGGCTACAATGTGATATTTTACTGTGCACCTTAACCCTGCATCATTTTAAATCAACTGAAATACCCATTTTTATAGATCGATTTACAAAACTTAGTAGATTGGCAACAATTATCAATGATTTACAAAGAAGTAAGACATCTTACTACCTTTTCTTCCTCTTTAGCCTTATTTTTATAAATACCGATATTGCCAAACGAGATGGATTAATTTCGATAAAAAGATCATTTATAAAGGCAGATTTAATTGCTTTTTCCAAATTGGCACCCAAGTATATTCATGAAATAAAATGGAAATGGGCGTTTAGATACCTATGGATAATACGTAAACACCAGAATAAAGAAACCTATGAATAACGTCAGGATAGTAACCGCTGCCAAGGCATTGCCCCATTTCTCAAGGGAAACCAAGGATATTTTACCCTTTGTCCAGAATTGGTTAAAAGACCAGGATGACAGGTTTCAGCGCAAGGTCCTTAAAATTTTTGAGGGCACCGCAGTAGATAGGCGTTATAGTATCATGAGCCCCGAAGCCGTATTTGACGCTACCTCCTTTGAGGATAAAAATAATGTATACATCCGTGAAACAAAAAAATTAGGCAAAGAAGCCTTGGAAAAGGCTCTGTTAAAAAGCGATTGGCAAGCAGACAGTTTGGATTTTATTATTACTGTAAGCTGTACCGGTATTATGATCCCATCCCTGGATGCCTATCTAATTAATGATTTTAACCTAAGACAGGACGTTGTACGTTTGCCTGTCACAGAAATGGGGTGTGCGGCAGGTATTTCTGGCTTAATATACGCCACTAACTTTTTAAGATCCAACCCAGGAAAAAGAGCTGCAATCGTTGCAGTTGAAAGTCCAACCGCAACCTTTCAACTCAATGATTTTTCCATGGCCAATATGGTAAGTGCCGCGATATTTGGCGATGGTGCCTCTTGTGTTCTGCTGTCTTCTGAAAAGGAGGCGAAAGGGCCAAGAATAGTAGGGGAGGAGATGTACCATTTTTACAATGCCACCCAAATGATGGGTTTTGATTTAACCAATTCCGGTCTAAAAATGATTTTGGATCCCATGGTGCCCCAGACTATTGCTGAACATTTCCCCGATATAATACATCCCTTTTTAAAACGATTCAACAGTTCTATTGAAGAGGTTAACCATTTAATTTTTCATCCTGGGGGAAAAAAAATTGTTGAAACAATAGAAGGGCTGTTTGGCGATTTGGGTAAAAATATAGATGATACACGCGAAACATTGTGTCTTTACGGAAATATGAGCAGCGCAACCGTACTTTATGTACTGGAGTGATTTTTGGATAAAACTATTCCGAAAGGCGACCAAGGCCTAATGTTAAGTTTTGGACCTGGTTTTTCGGCACAACGGATATTGCTGGAGTGGTGATAAAAAATTTATATCCCACTCAAGCAGCAATTTAAAGATGTGGCATATATGAAAACAATAATTATATTAAAATCCAATGGTAGATAGCATAATTAAAAAGTTGCCTTACACGGATCCTTTCCTCTTTGTTGACAACATTGAGACGGTATCCGGGAATTCTATAGTAGGCAACTATACATTTAAAAGAAACGAGTCATTCTACGCTGGCCATTTTAAAAATAATCCGGTAACTCCTGGTGTAATACTAACAGAGTGTTGTGCACAAATTGGTTTAGCATGCTTGGGAATTTATCTATTGCGGAAGGTAGAGGCAAATGCGCAAGAAATGCAAATCGCCCTTAGTAGTTCGGAAATGCAATATTTATTACCCGTATACCCCATGGAGACAGTTACGGTTACCTCTACTAAAATCTATTTCAGATTTAACAAATTAAAATGTTCCGTTAAGATGCGTAATGCGCAAGGAGCAGTGGTCTGTACAGGCATATTGTCCGGGATGTTAAAAGAGAAACCCCATGAATAATAGAGTTGTTGTTACCGGGCTTGGCATATGTGCTCCTAATGGAGTGGGTTTAACCAATTTTTATAATGCGTTGTATAATGGCAATAGCGGAATACACTTTCAGCAGGAATTAGCAGACCTTGGTTTTGGGTGTCAAATAGCAGGAAAACCTTCAGTATCCACAGCATTAATGGAAAAATATTTCACTCCGTTACAACTCAAAGGGTTAAACTCTAGTGGTATCGTCTACGGAGTTTTGGCAGGTACCGATGCTTGGCTGGATGCCGGTTTGCAAAAAGCGGAAGGATTAGAACCCTATTGGGATAGCGGCATTGTATTTGGGACAGGTTTGTTGGGAGTAGATAAGTTAAAGGAAGCTATTCAGTTAATAGACAACCATAACTGTCGCCGATTGGGCAGCAATAGTGTAATGCAGACCATGGCCAGCGGCATAAGCGCCTATCTTGCCGGTATTTTAGGATGTGGTAACCAGGTGACTTCCAACTCCTCGGCATGTGCCACTGGCACAGAGGCAGTGATTATGGGAATGGAGCGAATTAGATGTGGAAAGGCCAAGAGAATGCTGGTGGGAAGTTGTAATGATAGCGGACCTTATATCTGGGGAGGTTTTGATGCTATGCGCATACTGCCCTCTACCTATAATGACAGCCCTAAAATGGCAAGTAGGCCCATGAGCAAAAATGCTTCGGGATTTGTTCCCGGGAGTGGGGCAGGGGCCCTTGTTTTGGAATCGCTGTCCAGCGCTTTGGAAAGGGGCGCATCCATTTACGCTGAAGTTATGGGAGGTGCGGTCAACAGCGGAGGGCAGCGGGGTAGTGGGAGCATGACAGCCCCCAATCGTGAAGCCGTTCAACGTTGTATCCTGAATGCCCTATCTGACGCCAAGATAAAAAAAGAAGAAGTGGATGTTATCAACGGACATTTGACCGCGACCTCAAAAGACGTTGAAGAAATTTCTAATTGGGCCGAAGCCTTGGGCAGATATGGCAAGGATTTTCCGCTTATTAACTCCACCAAAGGCATAACCGGCCACTGTTTGGCCGCTTCGGGAAGCATAGAATGCGTAGCCTCCGTATTACAGTACCAACATGAGGTGGTTTTTGGTAATATAAACTGTGACCCCCTACACCCTGAGATCGCCAAATTGTGCCACACTTCCAGAATACCCAAAAAAACAAAGGCATATAGGCCAAAGATAATGGCAAAGGCGAGTTTTGGTTTTGGTGATGTAAATGCCTGTGTTATCTTTAATTCATATAAAAAAACTGATGATGGATAAAAAAGAGCAGTTTAGAAAAGTAAAGGAAATAGTGGCAGTATATCTACCGGAAGATGTGCCAAAAGAGGCTATTTCCATAGAAAGCAATCTAATAAATGAGTTGAACATAAATTCCGCCAATATGGTAGATATTGTTCTGGATGTGGAAGATACTTTTGGTATCCATCTGGAAAACAGCGATATGGATCAAATGCATACTATTGAGCATGCCTTGGACATCATTGATCAAAAAATAGCAAATAAAAATATTTAGCCACGTTCAGAAACTTCTGATTGCGGAATTAAAAGAGAGGAAACAATTCCTGCTACCAATGACACTGATATAACCGATAAGGAAACCCATTCAGGGACCTCAATATGGTGGGAAAACAACATTTTTAATCCTACAAAGGCCAATATAACTACCAAACTATAATTAATATACCTAAATTTTTCCAACATTCTCGAAATTAGGAAATACATGGAACGCAGACCAAGTATGGCTAAAATATTAGAGCTAAAAACAATAAATGGATCTGCGGTAATGGCAAGAATAGCGGGAATACTATCCAAGGCAAATAATATATCTGTCAATTCTATAACCATCAAGGCTACAAAAAGAGGAGTAGCTGCGGTTACCCCCATACGCTTTACAAAAAAATCGTGGCCTTTTATTGCTGTGGTAATGGGATATAATTTTTTTATGTTCCGAAAAACCATGGATTTTTTTGGATCAAAGGTATCGTCATCAGACCTCAGCATTCTAAAGGCCGTATACAGTAGAAAGACCCCAAAAACGTAAATAATCCATTCAAATTTTGTTATTAGGGCGACTCCAAACAAAATCATTAAGGCCCTAAATACAATGGCTCCTAAAATTCCCCAAAATAACACCCTGTGTTGATAAATGGGTGGGATCTTAAACGCGGAAAATATCACAGCGATTACAAATACGTTGTCCACACTTAGGGAAAGTTCTATAAGATAACCGGTTACATATTTAAGAACAGCACCCTTGGGGGTCAATCCTGTGGGATTATCTACAACACCATTAGCAAACAGCCAATAAATTACCCCACTAAAACTTAAAGCTACCGTAACCCAAATAGCGGTCCATATACCAGCTTCCTTGGATTTTATGACATGCTCATTTTTGTGAAAAACCCCTAGGTCCAAGGCTAAAAACAGAATAATCAAACAAATAAAAGACCCCCAAACCAACATATGATATTATTTTGAAGCCACAAATGTAAGCATCATTTCTATAGGAATAAAAGACAATCTCCAACCCTACTAACTTGGCTATCCATTTTGTATGATACAGGGCCGGATTTAAGGTAAACACGAAAAAAATAGACACAAAGCTCAAAAAACACGATAAAATTCACTCATAATCAACGAAATAGGTTTCAACTGCTTAGAAAAAACCTTAACTTGGAGGGAACACTAATTACAAAAGATGAAAAAGGGAATATACAGCACTATAATGCTGTTGTTTATGTTTTTTTACCTTACACAGGCTATGGCCCAAACTAAGGTAAAGGATACCCTTGGAAAGAAACCAAATATTGAAGAATACACCGTATTGGAAAAATATGAGCCCACTATGATTGTTTCTACCCAAGACAGGATCCGTTTAAAAAAAGAAAGAATACGGGAGACGAAAAGAAAAAGGCGTATTCTGGATAGCTTGGATATTTCTGATAGGAAAAGGAAAAAGCTGCTTAAAGACCTATACCGCAATCCGTTTTCGGACCGCTTGGCCAAAACCCTTGCGGATGTGGAATTTCAGGATAGGTAGTCTTATGGAATGCCAAACCGTACTTATGCGGTTTTAAAAAAAAGCCCCGACAAACACAGATGCTTGCCGGGGCTTTTTTTATAGCAACATAGGTTGCCAATAAATCTAATGGGTTTTCATTTTACTCTTTCTTTTCTCCAATTGACGTTCCAAATCTTCGACCGATGCAGCAATGGACATTTCAAATTTACCATTATTGGACTCCGCAAATAATCGGGGTCCTGGGGCGCTAAGTCTAATATTGCAGATTAGTCCAGTGTTTGGGGAAGAGGTGTTTTCTTTTTTAAAGAATACATCCGCTCGTACTATAAAATCATATTTGTCTTCTAATTTATCCAATTTTTTTGCCGCTAATTCTTCCAGTCTGGCACTGGCTTTTACATCATCATATACAAAATTGATATTCATACTTTAGGTTTTTTAGGTTAACAGATCCCGGTTGGATCCGGATAATATTCTGGAAATTAAGTTAGTCTTTATTTTTTACAAAGCAAAGGGAAATCCATGGTAAATTCTTACAATACACAATATCAGATCCTTGGGAATTAATAGGCATTGGGGATCTTTTTACCCCTACCAGGTTCATCAACATTTTGTATGTAGGGCTGTTATAAAGATTATAAACTTTACCTTTGCTCCAAAATATTTGAAAATGAGCAGCTTTAGTGATTTCAACCTATCAAAACAATTACACTATGCCATTGAGGATTTGGAGTTTAAGGCTCCCACGCCCATACAGGCAGATGCTTTTTCGGTAATTATGTCGGGAAAGGACATGGTAGGAATTGCACAAACTGGTACAGGAAAGACCTTCGCCTATATGCTGCCTATATTACAGCAATTAAAATTCTCCAAACAATTGAGTCCAAGAGTGTTGGTCTTGGCACCAACCAGGGAATTGGTATTGCAACTGGTTGACAATATTGAAGCCTATTCCAAATATTTAAGCGTTAGGGTATGTGGTATATATGGCGGGGCCAACATCAATACCCAACGACAGGCGGTTGCACAAGGTTGTGATATATTGGTTGCCACTCCGGGTAGACTGTACGACCTCAGCTTGGATAGAACTGTAAAATTAAAGGATATCAAGAAGTTGGTAATCGATGAAGTTGATGTAATGCTGGATCTGGGTTTCCGATTTCAAATTACCAATATATTTGACTTGATACCTAAACGTAGGCAGAATATTATGTTTTCTGCAACTATGACCGAAGAGGTATCCAGATTGATCAACGACTATTTTATTACCCCGGAAAAAGTATCCGTTGCGGTTAGTGGCACACCGTTGGAGAATATAGAACAACAGATGTATGCCGTTGAAAATTTCTATACCAAAATAAATCTGTTGGCCTATCTGTTGAAAGATAAAACAATCTACCGCAAAGTCTTGGTATTTGTATCCAATAAAAGAAGTGCAGATAGGTTGTTTGAGGCAATGGGCGAGAAGTTTGGAGCTGAGACCGCTGTTATCCATTCCAACAAAACACAGAATTACAGAATACGCTCTATAAAACAATTCGATGAAGGAAAGAATAGAATACTTATTTCTACCGACGTTATGGCAAGGGGATTGGATTTGGAGGAAATTACACATGTTGTTAATTTTGATACCCCTGTCTTTCCTGAAAACTATATGCACCGTATAGGAAGAACCGGAAGAGCAGAAAAGAAAGGAAACGCCATATTGTTCTACACCAAAAAGGAGGAGGAATTCAAAGAGGCCATTGAAAATCTAATGGATTACAAAATTCCACAACTGCCCTTTCCTGATGCAGTACAGGTATCCGAGGAATTGGCGCCAGAGGAACGTCCTAAAAAAACGGAGCCCAACAATCCTATAGGAGCTTCCGAATTGGACGAGCGAGGCCCGGCATTTCACGAAAAATCAGAAAAGAACAAAAAGGTTAACCAGGGCGGATCATACAAGAGAACCATTGCCAAAAAATACAAAAAACCTATAACCAGAGGTGATAAAAAATTTGCTAAAAAAAATAAGAAAAGAAAATAATATCACATTAAAAACTAATACTTTAATATTCTTTACATAATGTAATACTTTATATGAACGATAACAAAGATCCACTTCACGGAATCACTTTGGCCACCATGCTAGATTCCTTGGTTGAAAAATACGGCTGGGAAGAATTGGGCTCCAGAATCAACATCCGTTGTTTTAACCACCATCCGTCTATTAAATCTAGTTTAAAGTTTTTAAGGAGAACGCCATGGGCCCGGGAGAAAGTAGAAATATTGTACGTAAAGTCCTTAAGAAAAAAATAGTCCTTTTCTCCAATTGCAACTTAGCATCCCGCACTTGTTATAGTAAGAATATTGCAAAAACACCTATTATAAACCTATCTGTCACGAGGGGGAATAACTAAATAATGGATACCACAATTCAACACCCATAAATTTGGCAAAACCAAGTTAGAAGACGCTAAATTACGCAGTGGGGTAGGGTGTCGAATAAAAAAAAATCGAGAGTTTTTTGAAAATTATTCGTTAAACACCCCACAAAGAACGTAATTTTGCAGTCTTAAAAATAGAGAATATGTCGGAGACTTTGATTGCAAATGCTATTGTTGAAAGAAAAACGGATAAGGAATTATACAGCTATCAAAAGGGAGCTATTGACCAGATTTTTGAAAAATTTGAAACGGCTCCGGACGACTATCATCTATTATATCAACTACCTACCGGTGGGGGGAAAACGGTAATCTTTTCAGAAATAGTGCGGCAATACCTGAAGAACCACAACAAAAAGGTATTGATCATGACCCACCGTATTGAGCTATGCAGGCAAACCTCATCCATGTTGACCAGTTTTGGGGTTACCAATAAAGTGGTGGACAGTAAGGCTAACTTGGATGATCAGGATCAATATAGCTGCTTTGTGGCTATGGTAGAAACACTGAACAACAGACTACAGGATGATAAATTGGACATCTCCGACGTAGGATTGGTCATTATAGATGAAGCCCATTACAATTCATTTACCAAACTGTTCAAGTTCTTTGAGAATTCTTTCATTTTGGGGGTTACGGCAACCCCGTTGAGTTCCAATAAGGATTTGCCCATGAAAGACAATTATGATGAATTGATTGTAGGGGAGACCATTGAGTCGCTCATAGAAAATGAATTTTTGGCCAGAGCGGAATTTTATTCCTACAATATGGGGCTAACCTCACTGGAGGTAGGTTCCAATGGTGATTATACCGTAAAATCATCGGAAGACCTATATAACAACAGTCAAATGTTAAGTAAGCTTTTGGAGGCCTATGAAAGGCATTCCAAGGGCAAGAAAACCTTGATCTTCAATAACGGGATCAACACTTCCCTGCACGTATATGAAACCTTTAGGGCTGCAGGCTACCCAATTGCACATCTAGACAACACCGCCACCAAAAAACAACGTAAGACAATCCTAAAATGGTTTAATATGACACCAAACGCCATATTGACCTCAGTAAGTATATTAACGACCGGATTTGATGAGCCAACTATAGATACCATCATTTTAAATAGGGCAACCAAATCCTTGACCCTATATTACCAAATGATTGGAAGGGGTTCAAGGATATTGAACAACAAATCCACTTTTTCGGTAATAGATTTAGGAAACAATTTTCATAGATTTGGACCATGGGGAGCTGACCTGGATTGGCAAACTATTTTTAAATCCCCAAATTTCTATACGGACAGACTCCTTACGGACGAAGAACTTGAAAGTAACTTCAAATGGGAAATGCCGGAGGATTTAAGAGCGGAATTTGCCCAATCGGAAGAAGTATATTTCGACATTAAACAGACGTATGTAGATTCTGTAAAGAACGGCGAATCGTCCAAGGTTGTTTTGGAAAGATCCATCGCCCAGCACGCTCGAATTTGTGTTGAAAACAGTGAAGATGTGTACGATGCCCTTGCGCTTTCCAAAATGCTAGGGCCAGATATAGATGACCGTATACAGCGCTATGCAAAATGTATTAGTAAAAGCACCTATAACTTCCTGAAGTGGTTAACCGATGACTACAAGAAAAAACTGAGCAGTCATCTACGTCAAAATTTTGATACCATTTACGAGGATATTCACGGAAGACCACCGGAAGAATAATATCAGTTTTATATCCTTTTTCTGTACAAACAAATCATATGACATTAGGCCATTACATTGTTTAAAACAATTTACGGTCTTTCTGGGGCCATGCCGTTTAGAACGAGGCTTCTGAATAAAGACCTAACTTATAATATAAAACAGGCTGTTTTTTACAGTGTTTTTAGATATTCCAGCACAGCCTTTCTTTCAATCTCCGTAAACCCATCTCCAAAGGTGTGCCCGGAATTGCCATGCCCCATTAAGCTAGTATCGTAGGTGTTCTTATCCACCTTGGTTTCTTGGGTCGTATAGTTCCAACCTACTTTAGTTTGGTCATAATGCGCATTATCAAAGCTCCGGCTCCACCTAAGGGGCCTTCCCTTACTATTTAGCACATCGGCTATAGTAGGTACGGATCCATTGTGAAAATAAGGGGCTGTTGCCCATATACCGTCCAAAGGAGGAGCTACATAGCCTCCTTCCGCCTTTATGGACAGATTGTTTTCACTGCTGCCAAACCAGCCTGTGTTGAACCAATCCATAAAATAATCATTAACAGCAGAGGAGGTGGTGTAATGGTTAGAAAGCTCAGGATCTGTTCCAACCGATTCCAAGCTAACCAATAAATTGGGGTAAGTGGGGTTTTCACCATAGGTACCGTGACAGGTTGCACAGGTATTCTCAAATAATTGTTTTCCTTGCGCTGCCAAATCGTTATCAATGGAAAATGGATAATCAGGCGCTTCCAAGCTTTTTATATAAGCCAAAACATCAACCATTTTCTTATCTATTTCCTCGGCCATTGAAGCATTTCCCAAAGTTAATAGACTGGAACCGATAAATGATTTACAGAAATCCAATCTCCCTATAGCAAGATAAAACATGGCATTCTTCTTTTTTAACAGCCACCAAGCAGGTACATCGGTTGGTATCACCACATCGGGTACGGCTACCAAAGGGGTGTCTTGCCACTCCAAACTGTTTTTGTCCCTATGTGCCAACAAGACTTGGGTAATTTTATCGGCTGGATTGGAACCTCTGGTTTGGGTCATTGTTTTGGGGCCGATAGCCTCT
>CAXAVP010000042.1:0-22235 GCA_963972175.1 uncultured Arenibacter sp. | reverse complement strand
CTGTTACCAGGATGAAAACCTGGCGTCCTAACCCCTAGACGAACGGACCATTATATTGCTTAATTGCGGATGCAAAAATACAATTATTTTTCACTATCGCAAGAGCAAAATAATTTTTTTTAAAATTTTTAATACGCCTTGGCAAAAAGCACCCTTTTTAGGGATGGTTTTCCACTTACCATACAACTACCTTCTTCCTCTTTTGCATCAATAGGAATACAGCGTATAGTGGCTTTTGTCTCTTCTTTGATACGCTCTTCCGTTTCAGGGGTACCGTCCCAATGGGCAGAAAGAAAACCTCCTTTACTTTCCAACACCTCTTTAAATTCCTCATAGGAATTTACTTCAGTAATATGATTTTCCCTATGTTCCAAAGCCTTATTGTGGATATTCTTTTGAATATCCTCCAATAATAATTCTATTTTCCCAACAATTCCATCGGCTGCTACAGTCTCTTTTTCAAAAGTATCCCTACGTGCCACCTCATATGTACCGTTTTCCATATCCCTTTGACCTATGGCCAAACGCAACGGAACTCCTTTTAGTTCATATTCATTAAACTTAAAACCGGGCTTATGGGTGTCCCTGTTGTCATATTTAACCGATATGCCCTTGGATCGCAATTCTTTTACCAATGGGGACACTCGTTCCGAAATGGCATCCAACTGGTCTTCCCCTCTATAAATAGGAACGATTACCACTTGTATGGGCGCCAATTTGGGCGGCAACACCAATCCGTTATCGTCACTATGCGTCATAATCAAAGCCCCCATCAATCGGGTTGAAACCCCCCAAGAAGTAGCCCACACATGTTCTTGTTTCCCTTCTTTATTGGCAAACTTAACATCAAAGGCTTTGGCAAAATTCTGACCTAGAAAATGGGAAGTACCTGCCTGCAGGGCTTTTCCGTCCTGCATCAAGGCCTCTATACAATAAGTCTCCACAGCACCTGCAAAACGCTCACTGGCCGTTTTGGTTCCTTTTATCACCGGAACCCCCATATACCCCTCGGCAAACTCCGCATACACATGCATCATCTGTTCTGCTTCGGCTATAGCTTCTTTTTCCGTAGCGTGGGCCGTATGACCTTCCTGCCACAAAAATTCCGCAGTCCTTAAAAACAAACGCGTTCTCATTTCCCACCTCACCACATTGGCCCATTGATTCACCAGTAATGGTAAATCCCTATAAGATTGTATCCACCTTCTATATGTGTCCCATATAATGGTCTCCGAGGTTGGCCTAACAATAAGTTCTTCTTCCAACTTGGCATCCGGATCTACTATAATACCGCTACCATCTTCGGCATTTTTCAACCTATAATGGGTAACTACGGCACATTCCTTGGCAAAACCCTCTACATGACTGGCTTCCTTGCTCAGGTAAGACTTGGGTATAAACAACGGAAAATAGGCATTCTCATGACCTGTTTCCTTGAACATCTTGTCTAATTGGGCCTGCATCTTTTCCCAAATGGCATAACCATAAGGTTTAATGACCATACAACCCCTAACTCCCGAATTTTCAGCTAAATCTGCTTTTACAACAAGCTCATTATACCATTTAGAATAATCCTCTGCTCTTTTCGTTAACTTTTTACCCATACTAGTAAGTTTGGCACAAAACTTGCGACCTTTTATTTATATAAAATAGTTCGGCAAAACTAACTATTTTTACAAAGTTCAACAATTAAATTTACAGCGATGATACATTCTCTACCCCACCGAAGAATACATATAGCGATAACCGTTGTATTCCTGAGCGCAATATTGGCTTCTTGTGGGTCTTACCAGCAAGCATCATATTACGACAATGACGGCATATACGCGGATAGAACGGAACAGGTTAGGGTTACCCAGCAACCTAGGGCCAGTCAACCTGCGCCCAAACAGGATGCTTTTGGCGAGTATTTTGATCAAAAGGCCAATGAATATGGGGAAATTCTGGAGAGTGAAGTTTTTACCGATGTGGACGGATATTATTCTGATGTGGAGAACGACAGTTTAATGAATGATCAAAGTTTTCAATACAACGGCAACAATAACGATTACAGGGGATATGCTGCATGGGGTGACAACCCAACCAATGTAAACATTAACGTATACGACAACAATTGGGGATGGGCCGGTTACCCATTCGAATGGGGATATAGTGGATTTTACGGTGGCTTTTACGGAGGTTACTACGGATACTACAACCCTTGGAGATGGAACCGCTACGGCTACGGATGGAACAACTGGGGCTGGGGAGGTTATGGTTACTACGGCTGGGGAGGCTATTACCACCCTTATTATTATTCCCCATATTATTACAGGCCCTATCGCCATTATCCCTATTATTATTCCCGCAGTAGATATGGCAACAACCTCTACAACAGAAGTTATGCATACAATGCCAGTAGAAGAGGGACATACAATTCCCGTAGCAGCTTGAACAGTACTGCCCTAAGGGGAAGGTCCAATCAAAATACTACAACACGTCAATCAACCAGTCGATACAGGAGCACGCCTTCGCGAAGCAATGTAAACAGAAGTAATACTACTAGTCGCTATAGCAGGTCTGGTATAGAGACTACCTCCAGGAGCAAGGTTGGGGTAGATGCCATGGAAAGAAACAGGTCCTATAGAACCAGTAGAAGCACCAGGGCCGTCCCAAAATACAATAGCAGTACTCGTAGGAATCAGACCTACAAAAGCAGTTCCCCTAACAGAAGTACATACAAAAGTACAGCTCCTAGGACCTCTACATACAAAAGAAGCTCCTCAACAAGATCTTCAAACAGCACTTACAGGAGCAGTTCTCCCACTAGGTCGTCTTCCAGTGGAACATATAGGAGTTCCAGTAGCTCTAGAAGCTCAAGCGGAAGCGTAAGAAGCTCTAGTAGCAGGTCGTCCTCGAGCAGTGGAAGAAGTAGTGGAAGACGCAACTAGACCCTATGCCCATTATTCAACGAATATTTTCTAAATAATTTTACAATGATAAGGAACTACACTTTCATACTACTATTGGTATGTGCTTTTGCTAGCGGCCAGAACATTAATGATGTTTTGCGGTATAGCGGAGAGAACTCTTATGGCACGGCACGCTTTCAAGGTTTAAATGGTGCATTTGGCGCCCTGGGAGGCGATATGTCGTCCTTAAATGTAAATCCAGCCGGATCCGCCGTTTTTAACAACAGCCTTTTTTCCGTAACCGGATCCAATTACAACGTAAAAAATGATGCGATGTACTTCAACGGATCTAGTCAGGCTTCCTTAAATTCTGTAGACATTAACCAAGTAGGAGGTGTATTTGTTTTTAAAAGCACCAATAACAATACGGAATGGAAAAAAATATCCCTGGCCTTTAATTACGATCTGGTCAAGAATTTTGATGACGAGCTATACATCACCGGAACTAGTGATCAAGGGATAGACAACTATTTTTTGGATTATGCCAACGGAGTAGCCTTTGGCCCATTGCTGATACAGGACGGGGAATATATTGAGGAGGCCTATCTGGACATTGGGAACACCTTGGGATTTGTAGACCAACAGGCATTTTTGGGGTACTACGGCGGTATCATAGATCCGGTAGATTTTTCGGACGATAATAATACAGATTATATATCCAACGCAAAATACGGTAGCGTAAATCAGCAGTACTCCCAAAGTACGGCTGGTTACAACAGTAAATTTACCGCTAACCTGGCATCACAGTATGGCGACAACCTATACCTTGGTGCATCCTTAAATTTTCACAGTGTATTTTTCGACAAACTCAGCCAACTTACCGAAAGGGGCTTTGATTCGGATTCTGAAATACAAACCATAACCTTTGACAATCTACTAAGAACGGAAGGTGGCGGTTTTTCCTTTAGCCTTGGAGCCATAGGCAAACTCAATGAAAACTTTAGAATTGGAGGTAGTTATCAGTCGCCCACCTGGTATAATCTAACGGACGAAACGTCCCAAAAGATTAATTCTGACCTGGCCGACAACGATATTTCCTATATCAATTTCAATGTCGTTAACATATATGAAGACTACACCATTAAAATACCGGAAAAACTTACCGGTAGTTTAGCCATTATCTTTGGGCGTCAGGGCCTTATAAGTTTTGATTACAGCTATCAAGATATGTCCAAGGCGGAATTAAGACCTAATTCGGACCCAAGTTTTGCTGCAGAAAACGATTTTATCGCTGACAAATTAAGTGCTGTTTCCACCTTTAAACTAGGTGGTGAGTACCGTATTGAAGCACTAAGCCTAAGAGCAGGATACCGATTTGAACAAAGTAGGTATGCCAACGGTGGGACCATTGGTGACCTAAATGGTTATTCTGGTGGCATTGGTTATAATTTTGGTGGAAGCAGACTAGACCTATCCTACAACTACGCCACTCAAGACACAGACAAGCATTTATATGACACTGGCCTGCCTACAGCAGCGGCAATCACCAACAAAAACACCGTGGTAAGTTTAGGGTATACGTTAAATTTTTAGCATTGAACAACTTTGAAAAAAATAAGCCGTTTCAATAATTGTTTTGGAGCGGCTTTTTTTTTATTGTAACTGGCACAAACCATCGGACGGTTTTATTCCCATTACCCACCTATATTCCATATGTACACCTACAACACAAATCCAAAGGACAAACTCACCTAACAACTTATCCCCAGCAACCCATCACCCCCTATAGACTGGTCTTGAGCATCTTAATTATTCAACTTCCAGACTCCTGCCAAATACTATTTGTGTTCAAGGAAAAACAACAATCAAAAGACACAATAAGTAAACATGATACCTTATCGCTTTAAGCTAAAGTGACTCCTTACGGATCTGGCCACTATTACGCCGCCTTCATCACGGGAATAGTCCATTTTAAACCAATAATCGGAGGCAGGCATTGGCCTACCATTAAAGGTGCCGTCCCAACCTATGGTGGTATCATCTATTTGTTTAAGAAGTTTTCCGTAGCGATCAAAAATAAATACTACGGGATCTACCAATGTAGATATTCCATAAACATTCCAACGGTCATGGATACCATCTGCATTAGGGGTAAAGAACTTGGGATACCCCACTACCAAAAATTCGATCGGTTCGGTAGTCCCACATCCATTCTTATCGTTTATAATTACGGTATTGAGACCTGGTGGTACGTTATTAAAAACAGGGTCATCCTGAAATTCCCCTCCGTTAAGCGCATATTCGTACTTGCCATCTGGGTTGGCCACCACAATTTCCACTATGTTATTATCCGAGAGATCATCCCTTACAATAACCTCTTGCAGCACGGGCGTTCCAAAATAGGTTATTAATATATTGTCCTCCACATTATTTCCAAAACTATTGGTCAGTTCAACAAAGTAACGCCCAGAATCAGGGCTCCGTACAACCAATTCTGCTCCCGACGGTCCAGACCCCGCCAAAGTAGCATCTATGGTGCCATCATCATCATAGTCAACCGTCCAAGTTGCACTGGCAATATCGGGACCAAATGGAGAATTCCGTGCAGACAAGGTTATATCCGGGTCGTCCTCACAGGCCACAATATCCAAGCCTAAAAACTCATCCCTGAGGGTGCAATCCAATGCATTCTCCTGATCGGCATCCACACTACTACCTGTAAACGTCAACACAAAGGATTCTGTATCCCCATCAAAATTGGTATTCCAGTTATTAATAAGGATATAATAGATTTCTCCGGCTTTCACATCCAACCACTCATCGTAGGTATTCTGACTTTGTTTTACAAAAGGAGCTCCAACTTCACCATTTTCCGGATTAATTCCCAAGCCGGTATAGCGGGTATTATTGGTCTCGTAATTACAGCGGATGGGTTCCACCCCCGCTGTACCTATTTCCAAACAATCAACATCCGGTCCGTATACCGCAAAATCCCATTCCGCGGTTATGGTATTACCACTCACAGGCAATGCTTCAATATCAAAACCTACTTGGCCGTCCGTTCCAGCCCTAAATACATACCAAGAGGTATTGTTCTCTATATTGGCAGAAATATTACTTCCTTTTTCCAAGCAGCCGGTCTGCCTAACCTGATCGGGATCAAAATCATCAATTCCGGAACCGTCAGCGGTACCCATTATTGGCGCATCGGCACAAACAGGAATAGCAGACCTACAATCCGGGGAATTTTGCGCACTTACACCACTAACAATCAACAATATAAAACACAGTGAACAGCTAAATGCTCGCATAGACATTGGGGCTAAATACATTCTTAAGTCAAGTATAATAACTCTATTGCAATAGATTTAGTATACCCTCCAATACATTTTACACCTAAAAAAGCTAGAATTGGGCATTAAGAACCTGACACCTACCCATAAAAACCATCATAAATGATTTAACGAAAATTTCAATTCCCAGGTTGGACACAACCAATTTTGACGCCCCTTGAGAAAACAGGAATCCTAACTATCAATCATCAGCGTTTTAGGGAAAAATGATTATTGATGTATTTGGCCACGGTCCGCTGTCCGTCCTGATCCAAATAACTCAATTTAAACCAATAATCGTCCGAAGGCAAGGATTTGCCATTATAGGTGCCATCCCAACCTAGATTGTTCTGGGACAATTGTTTAATCAATTTTCCATACCTATCATACACCAATACCATTGGGTCTTCCAAACTAGACATTCCTACAATGTGCCAACTGTCGTTTACTCCGTCACCATTAGGTGTAAAAAACTTGGGATACCCTACCACCACTATATTTTCGGTAGCAGTCCCACAACCATTTAAATCCAACATGCTCAGCTTGTGGGCGCCAGGCAATACCTCATAAAAGACATTATCGGACTGATAGTTGCCTTCATCAAGGGAATATTCAAAGTCGCCTTCCCTATCGGGAATTATGGTTACGGTATTTTGGGCCTGTAGATCCTCAACTACCACTTCTTTAATATGCGGCGTCTTGGAAGCATATACTTGTACCACAAACGTATTGTCACAAACCGGTCTTCCCGTTTTATCGTTTATAACTACTTCATACTGCCCTCCCGTACTTACCGTTATGCCCGAAGTGTTCTCTCCACTACTCCATTGATACTCATAATCCGGGTTTGGAGATGACTCCCCAATAAAGGCATTGAGCTCACCTTCGCACAAAAACACTTCCAGCGGAAAATTGGGTATCAAAGGCTGATACACCTCTATTTTAAAATGTTGGGATGCATCATAGCATTTAGGGTTTTGTATTGATGTAGCCCTAACATAAATTGTATGTTCCCCTTCTACCAAGCCATATTGTGCAGGCAACGGATTTATCCCCGCTACCGCTTCGGCATTGCTATTGTGATAACTTATACGCACCTCTTGTGAAGATTGACCACCTAAAACTGAAGCATCCTTGGAGGTCAAGTCAAAAACTTCCATATCCGAACATAGGTACTCATCTACCACTGCAAAGGATGATGGCGCATTGGAAAACCCTACTTGAACATCACTAATAATATTATTTGAGGAGGGCCTAATTACCTCTACCCTGTAAAAGGCCTCTTCCACAACCGTTAACGTAGCACTACTTTCTCCGGGAATAACCATAAAGCCACTGCCATTATCCATATACCAGGAATAACTTAGTGCATTGGACGTAGTAGCATCAAGTACCACATTTTCATTATCACAAGCAGCAATGGGTGGCCCCAATAGATTACTAATAATGGAACAATCCAAGGCATCATTGGGATTGGTAACAAAAATATGACCTGTAAATTGTATTGAAAATCCTGAATTGATATTGCTAAAGTTGTTTACCAGTAGGTAATAATCTTCTCCGGGCAATACCTCTAGCCAAGCCTCATATTGAACATTGTCATCCGCTCCTTGTGGATCTTCGCCAACACCTATAAAGTTGTTCCCCTCCCTGTTATCAAAAAAGTTACATCTGACGGGATCTCCTAGGGAACCGCAATCACTTGCCTTGTACAGGGCAAAATCCCAATCCTCATTAGCGTCAAATCCTATATCAAAACCCAGTTGCCCAGAAGCACCGGTCCTAAACCTATACCAAGCTGCGTTGGACTCAATGGCCCCTGAAAGTGTTTTTTCCAAACAACCAGATTTGGCCGACCCCTTAAAATCATCTACCCCAAAGCCATTAGTACCCCCGTTAACAGGGGTGTTGTTACAAATAGGAACGGCATTGACACAGTCTGGCGCAACTTGGGCCATGACCCAAGTGGAACCCATTGCCCAAATAATTCCCAAAACAACGACCAACCTACTCATAAATAGCTACATAATTAGGGTAATTCAAAAATAAGCCCCTTGCTTCCTTAACACTAATTTATGTTGTGTAACAAAGCAAACATGGTATAAAGTGGCATATAATGTATATCTTTGCACCCTTAAAAAGTCATATCTTAATGAAAATTAACAACGCGTTGGAAAAGCATTTTGAAGAGTTGGGAGACGATCACGCTTCTGCTGCCCAAGACACACCTTTACGCAAGGATGCATTTGTGCTAAGCGATGAAGAGAAAATTGAAAGCATTAAGGGAAATGTCACCCAGATAATGCAAACCTTGGGACTTGACCTTGAGGACGATAGCCTTAAAGGCACCCCAAACCGGGTCGCCAAAATGTTTGTCCAAGAAATTTTCGGAGGATTACACCCAAAACGCAAACCAAAATCATCAACATTTAGTAATAAATACAAGTACGGCGAAATGTTGGTTGAAAAAAACATCACCCTCTACTCTACCTGCGAACACCACTTATTGCCTATCGTTGGCAAGGCTCACGTAGCCTATATTTCAAAGGGTACTGTGGTGGGACTCTCCAAAATGAACAGGATTGTGGATTATTACGCCAAACGGCCACAGGTGCAAGAGCGACTAAACATCCAAATTGTTAGGGAACTGCAAGAGGTTTTGGGTACAGAAGATGTAGCCTGCGTTATAGATGCCAAGCATTTATGTGTGAATTCCAGAGGTATACGCGATATAGAAAGCAGTACCGTTACGGCCGAATATGGTGGCAAATTTAAGGACGAAGCCGTTAGAAGAGAATTCTTGGACTATATAAATATTGACACTAAATTCTAATTGTCAGCTAAAAAATGCCATTGTACCAGAACCAAAAGCTAAAAGTTTATAATTCCCTTAGTGGAAAAAAAGAAGATTTTAAACCACTTAATGAAGGCCATGTTGGCATGTATGTATGTGGACCTACCGTGTACAGCAATGTACATTTGGGAAACTGCAGAACCTTTATGTCTTTTGACATGATCTTTAGGTATTTAAGACATCTTGGATACAAGGTACGCTATGTAAGGAACATTACAGATGCAGGCCATTTGGAAAACGATGCGGAAGACGGTGAGGACAAGATTGCAAAAAAAGCCAGATTAGAGCAGTTAGAACCCATGGAAGTGGTACAGCGTTACACCCTGGACTTCCATAACATCCTTGAGAAATTCAATTTTCTACCTCCTAGCATAGAACCTACTGCAACGGGTCATATAATAGAGCAAATAGAGATCATAAAAAATATCCTGGACAAGGGTTACGCATATGAGATTAACGGATCGGTTTATTTTGATGTAGAAAAATTCAACCAAACCAATGATTACGGTAAGCTAAGTGGCAGAAAGTTAGAGGACATGATAGCCAACACCCGTGAACTCACTGCTCAGGACGAAAAAAAGAATCCGCAGGATTTTGCATTGTGGAAGAAAGCCGAAAGTCAGCATATTATGAGATGGCCCTCACCCTGGGGTGACGGTTTTCCTGGCTGGCATTTGGAGTGTACCGCTATGAGCACAAAATACCTTGGGGAGACCTTTGATATTCATGGAGGGGGAATGGACCTAAAATTTCCCCATCACGAATGCGAGATTGCACAGGCAGAAGCCAGTAATGGGCATTCCCCAGTTAAATATTGGCTACATGCCAATATGTTGACCCTAAACGGAAAAAAAATGGCCAAGTCTACTGGCAATAATATTTTGCCCAATGAGATGTTTTCTGGAGAAAACACCATTTTAAGCAAGGCCTATGCACCTGCTGTAGTCCGCTTTTTTATGATGCAAGCGCATTATACCAGTATCTTGGATTTAAGTGATGAAGCCCTTTCCGCTTCAGAAAAAGGCTATAACAAATTAATGGATGCCATAGGTAGCCTTGAGAAACTACCTACCGCTGCAACTTCCAACTTTGATGTGGAGGCGTGGAAACAAAAAGGCTATGATGCCATGAACGATGATTTCAACACCCCCATGTTAACGGCCAATTTATTTGAAGGGGTAAAACACATCAACCTAATTAAGGAAGGCAGGGAAACCATTACCAAAGCGGATAAAGACCTCCTAATAGAAGCCATGCAGGTTTTTGTTTTTGAAATTTTGGGCCTTGAAAATCAGGATAGTATTTCTCAGAATATGGACAAGTTATCCAATGTTGTCGGACTCTTGATACAACTTCGAAATGAAGCTAGGGCCAATAAGGATTTTTCTACCTCGGACAAGATAAGGGACCAACTGGCCGAAATGGGAATACAGCTTAAGGACGGCAAGGATGGCACCACTTTTAGCCTTTCCTAATACCAAATAGTCTAGGTGGGGAAGTAAAATATGCCATAACAAAGGATCCCAAGCCTGTTAAAGTGGACAGGAGTTTTGATAAGCTCAATATGTTTTTAATTTGTCGTAAAGTGCAACCAAAACAGTAAACAGGTGAAAAAGATTTTAATAGCCCCTTTTATTTTTTTGGTCAAGTTTTACCAAAACTTTATTTCGCCGCTCACCCCTGCCAGTTGCCGCTATTCCCCCACCTGTTCGCAATACAGCCTGGAAGCACTTCAAAAGCACGGACTCTTTAAAGGCGGATGGCTGGCCATAAAAAGAATTTTTAGCTGCCATCCATGGGGAGGAAGTGGTTATGACCCGGTACCCTAATCCCGATTTTGACATCCCTTTTGTTTCTGTGACCCGTAGAAGGCCACACAATTAACGTAGGTTTAATATTTAACGGTAATAATTCCTTTTTACCTAAACCCGTTTCTTTATACTATTTACTTATCTTAGTCCCTTAAAAATAAATTCTTGATGTACTTTTTAGGTTTTACTTGGAACCCTGCCGACACACTTTTCAAAATTGGGGTATTACAGATAAAATATTACAATCTTCTTTGGATAATAGCCTTTGCCTTGGGCTGGTATCTTATGAAAAAGATTTTTTTAAAGGAGAATAAATCTTTGGAACAATTGGATTCCCTTTTTATATATACCGTTTTGGCCACAATGTTGGGAGCACGTTTAGGCCATGTATTTTTCTATGATTGGCCCTATTACCAAAATCATTTGCTGGAAATATTGCTTCCAATTAGGGAAAACGCGGACGGTAGATTATTTGGTCTTTTCAGGGGCTACGAGTTTACCGGTTTTACCGGCTTGGCCAGTCATGGTGCCGCTATTGGGATTATCATAGGCATGTACCTATACACCCGAAAATTCCCGGAATTCAAAATTCTTTGGATCTTGGACCGAATCGTTATTCCCGTATCCATTGGCGCCTTTTGTGTACGTTTGGGTAATTTTTTCAATTCGGAAATAAATGGTAAACCAGTAGAAAAATCCTTTGCCTTTGCCACAAAATTCATTCGTGACTCCGATGATATGCCCGCCTATAAAGCCTTGTCCATAACCAAGGAAAAAACGGTTAATGCGGCCTATAACCTTATTGAAAAAGACCCAAGGTTTTCCGAATACTTGGAGGCTATCCCTTACAGACATCCTGCACAATTGTATGAAGGGGTTTGCTATATCTTTGTATTTGCCCTCTTGTATTTCTTATATTGGAAAACAGACAAAAAAGACAAGCTAGGGTATCTATTTGGCCTTTTCTTGGTACTGCTATGGACCATTCGCTTCTTTGTGGAATATGTCAAGAAAAGCCAGGGTGGCTTTGAGGAGTCCTTAGGGCTATTATCTACTGGACAATGGCTGAGCGTTCCTTTTATTGTGGTAGGGTTATACTATATGTTCAGACCTAGCAAAGGAGCCGTTAAATAACATTGTTACCCCAACAGCAATAAAACATATTGGAAAAACTATAACATGGGAAATAATAGGATTTATATCTTTTTAATAGCCTTTCTTATATTTCAGATATCCTGTAAAGAAGGTTCCAAAAAAGAAATAAAAACCACCACGGTTGCCTTTAAAAAAGAAGGGACACTCCAAATACTACAAAAGGATACCGATTCTATTTTGGCCCATTTGGATATAGAAATTGCCGATAGTGATTACGAAAGGGAAACAGGCCTTATGTACCGCAATGCGATGGAAATGAATCAGGGAATGCTATTTATCTTTGACGATGTGTCCATGCATTACTTTTACATGAAAAATACCCAAATTCCGTTAGACCTCATTTATTTGGACGAAAAAAGGCGAATTGCCAGTTTTCAAAAAAATGCCCAACCAATGAACGAAAACAGTCTATCCTCCAAGGTACCGGTAAAATATGTTTTAGAAGTCAATGCAGGTTTGGTAGATAAATGGGCCTTGACCATAGGGGATTCCATTACATACCAAAAAAAACCTTAAACCAGCTTGTATCTGCCATCCGTCGGACCTCATGAAGTCACAACCATGGCCTCCCATACTGTTTAATTCCGTATTTTAGTACTTAGAACCAACAATAACATCCCTTGTCAACCAACCGCACAGCATTTCTAAGCTTCATCATCAGCCTTCTTGCGCTTTTTGTCCATTCCCAGAAAAAAAACGAAAACTACAAACTAAATATCAGGAAGACTACAGGGCCAATCTCCATAGATGGCCATGGCGCTGAAAAGGCTTGGCAGCATACCGATGTTGCCAAAGATTTCTTTATGGTGTTGCCAATGGACAAGGGCAAAGCCAATGAACCCTCAGAGATTAGAATGACCTATGATGATGAAATGCTGTACCTATTGGCTATTTTTTACCAAGGCACCAAGGGTCCCTACTATGTAGAGTCGCTAAGAAGGGATTTTTCATTTGGTAAAAATGATAATTTTCTATTGTTTATGGACCCCTTCAACAATCAGACAACCGGTTATTCCTTTGGCTCCAATGCCGCTGGAGCCCAATGGGACGGCACCATGTACGGTGGGGGTAGCGTGGACCTGAATTGGGATAGCAAGTGGATTTCCGAGGTAAGCAGTGATGAGAACAAATGGGTTGTTGAAATGGCCATTCCATTTAAATCTATCCGATATGAAGATGGAGTGATGGAATGGGGAATTAATTTTAGCAGATTGGATTTAAAAGCAGGAGAAAAATCGAGTTGGACCCCTATTCCCCGGCAGTTTCCAACCGCTTCTTTGGCCTATACCGGCACCTTGGTATGGGACTCCCCTCCGCCTTCCCCAAAAACCAATTTTTCTATTATCCCTTATGTCCTGACTGGCATGAATGGGGACAAAGAAAACAACCTGGACACCCAATACGACAAAAAATTTGGTGGGGACGCTAAAATAAGCCTGAGTACCTCCCTGAATCTGGACTTGACCATAAATCCAGATTTTTCCCAAGTAGAGGTAGACAGACAGGTTACCAACCTTGACCGCTTTGAACTTTTTTTCCCGGAAAAAAGACAGTTTTTCCTAGAAAATGCCGATTTGTTCGCCAATTTTGGCTATTCCACCATTCGGCCTTTCTTTTCAAGAAGGATAGGTTTGGGGGTACCCATAAGGGCAGGAGCCAGGGTTAGCGGCAACCTCAATAACAAATGGCGCTTAGGACTCATGGATATGCAGACCGCCAGTATTGAGGAAACAGGACGTCCCGGTCAAAATTTTGGAGTACTCTCCCTACAGCGGAAGGTCTTTTCCCGCTCCAGTATTGGACTGATGCTGGTAAACAAGGAGTCTACCCATTACCCCAATGAACAAGATTCCGTTAAGACCCTTTTTCCAAAATACAATAGAAACTTGGGACTGGAATACAATTTGGCCTCCCCAAATAACCAATGGACCGGAAAAGCTTTCTTCCTACAGTCGTTTGCCCCGAACAAAAAAGGCCAAGGCTTTAGCCAGGCTGCCCATTTGGAATATAAGAGCAGGAATTGGAATTGGAGAATACAGGAAGAAATGGTTGAGGACGACTACAGAGCCGAAGTGGGTTTTGTGCCCAGGAATGGCTATGTTAATATAACCTCCCATATTGGCCACCTATTTTTTCCCAAAAAAAGCAAGGTTGTTAGTCACGGTCCAAAAATTAGTACCAGCTATTTCTTCAATGAAAAAATGCAACGAACAGATAATGCAAATGTATTTTCATACCTATTGGCCTACCGCAATCGCTCCTCATTAAGTATATCGGTATCGGATGAATATATAGAATTGTTATCCCCTTTTGACCCCACAAGGTCGGGTAAAGAAACTTTAAACGCAGGAAGCACACATCACTGGAACGCCTATATGTTCGATTATATTTCCAAACCACAAAGTATGTTCACCTATAGCCTGGGAGGGCGCTTTGGCGGATACTACGAAGGAGGAAACAGAACTAGTCTTATAAGTGAACTAGGTTATAGGTTTCAGCCATTCGTAAGCCTCAGTTCCAATCTTAGCTACAACCATATTCACCTTCCCGCACCCTGGAACAATACAGAATTTTGGCTTATAGGGTCAGAGTTGGACATCACCTTTACCAATAAGTTATTTTTTGCGACCCTGTGTCAATACAACGAACAATCCAAAAATTTTAACCTAAACTCCCGTTTTCAATGGCGCTATAAACCCGCCTCAGATCTTTTCCTGGTCTACACCAACAATTACCTCTTAGACCCATTGGAAGGCAGAAATTGGGCGCTTACATTAAAATTCACCTACTGGTTCAACAATTAAAACATTACCAAAACACTTTAAGATTCAACACAACATTTATGGGTAAAAAAGAACACTGGGCCATATTTATAAATAACGATTCCCGAAAGTCACTGTTTATAAAGAATATTCTAGATGGGCCTACCCCCTTGGGATTTAAAAGCTTAGAGCATAAGGAAGGGCTACTATTCTCAAAAATTACCCTGAATAAATTTATAGATGAAGAAGAAAGGCATGACATCAAGATCATAAACCAGCATACGGACCAAAAACTAAAAACCATGTCGAGCGGCGAACAAAAGAAAGCATTGCTCGCCTATATTTTTCAATTAAAGCCCGACTTTATTGTATTGGATAATCCGTTCGACAATTTGGATACGGATTCCCAAAACGACTTAAAGGTATCCCTTAAAGACATATCCAAGACCACTTCTATCATACAGCTCATCAGTAGAAAAGCAGATATGTTGCCCTTTATTTCCAATTTAATGCTTTTGGATAAGTCTACACTACGCCCACAGCCTCAAAGTATAGAACAGGAAGACGCCAATACAGGCATCGACTTTTCAGGAAGGATCCCATTACCGTTGACCCCAACGGACTACCAGGGCACCGTTTTGATAGATTGCAAGAACATTAACGTTGCCTACGGAGAGAAAAAAATACTTCACAATATAAATTGGACCATTAAAAAAGGGGAATTCTGGCAACTTATTGGTAAAAACGGAAGTGGAAAATCTACTTTATTATCCATGATAACAGGCGACAATCACAAAGGATATGGACAGCAACTATACCTTTTTGGCCAACGTAAAGGAAGCGGAGAGAGTGTCTGGGACATAAAAAAAAGAATTGGCTACTACACCCCTGCCATGACCGATAAATTTTCTGGACTACATTCGGCAATGAACATGGTAATCTCTGGCATGAACGACTCCGTAGGACTCTATTTAAGAGCCACAGAGAACCAAAAGGCACTGGCCAAGGAATGGTTAACCATTTTGGACCTTTGGCATCTTAGGGACGTTTATTTTGCAGAATTGAGCACAGGGCAACAACGGATGATCATGACCGCCCGCGCCATGATAAAACATCCACCTCTGCTCATTTTGGATGAACCTACAGTAGGCCTTGATGATGAGAACGCCGGCCTTTTCATCACTTTGGTAAATAAAATAGCTCAGGAAAGCGACACAGCCGTTATTTTTGTATCCCACAGAAAAGAAGAGGGCCTGGAACCCCAATACACCTATGAATTACTTCAGTCTCCACAGGGCTCCATAGGCAAAAGACTTTAACAAAGAAAAGGCCGCTAATTAGCGGCCTTTTCTTTGTTAAAATTGTTGAATAGAGACTTATTTCTCTTCTTCCCCAATTCTTGTTTTTCCTTTCAAAGTATCGAACATTACAGGAGTTGCAATGAACAATGAAGAGTAGGTACCTACAATTACACCAACGATCATTGCAAACATAAACCCTCTTAAGGACTCACCTCCAAACACAAAGATGGCCAAAAGCACTACCAAGGTAGTCATAGAGGTATTCAATGTTCTACTCAAAGTACTGTTCAGTGCCAAGTTGGTATTCTGACCGGCTTTCCATCCTTTTTCACTTATAATTTCCCTTATACGGTCAAATACTACCACGGTATCGTTCAATGAGTATCCAATAACGGTTAGAATAGCCGCTATAAAGGCCTGATCAATTTCCATGTTGAATGGCATTAATTTGCCAAATATGGAGAACACACCCAATACAATCAAAATATCGTGGAATACCGCTGCTACAGCTCCCAAAGAGAACTGCCATCTACGGAATCTTAGCAAAATATAAAGGAAGACAACAGCCAAGGAACCAATAATGGCCAAAAAGGCATTCTTCTTAATATCATCGGCAATAGTTGGCCCTACTTTTACAGATTGTAGGATACCAATTGATTTTTCTCCACTTCCTATGACAAAATCTTCAAATTTGACACCATCAGGCAAGTATTTTTGAAGGGAAGTATATAGCTTATCTTGAATTTCGTTATCCACTTCTATTCCTTCCACATCTACTTTGTAAGGGGTAGTAATCTTAATCTGATTGGCTTCCCCAAAGGTCTTAACATTGGTACCACTACCAAAGACGGCATTTAATTCAGAAGCAATTTCCGAAGGGTTTACCATTTTTTCAAATCTAACGGTATAAGAACGACCTCCCACAAAGTCTACCCCCTGTTGCAAACCTTGGGTAAGCAATGAGAACAAACCTATGGCCACCAATATTGACGATATGATATAAGCTATCTTTCTTTTGGCCAAGAAGTTTATATTGATATTCTTGAACAAGCCCTTGGTTACAGGAGTAGAAAAATCCAATCTTCTTCCTTTTCCTCCAAGATACCAGTCAACCAACAATCTGGTAATAAATATAGCCGTAAACAAGGAAGTCACAATACCTATCAATAAGGTTGTTGCAAATCCTTTAATGGGTCCGGAACCAAATACAAAAAGTATCAAAGCGGTAAGACCTGTAGTAATATTGGCGTCCAAGATTGAAGAAAGTGCATTTCCAAAACCATCGGCGATAGCTTGGGCCTGCCCCTTGCCTTTGGCCAATTCTTCCTTGATACGTTCAAATATAAGTACGTTGGCATCCACAGACATACCAATGGTCAACACAATACCAGCAATTCCAGGAAGTGTTAATACCGCATTTAAGCTTACTAGAACCCCAAAGATCAACAAGATATTCAATATAAGGGCCACATCTGCAAACCCACCTGCTTTACCATAATAGAAAACCATCCATATCAATACTATGGCCATGGCGATCATAAAGGAAGAAAAACCACTGCTAATAGCCTCTTGCCCTAGTGAAGGACCCACAATCTCCGACTGAATAATTTCTGCAGAGGCAGGTAATTTACCAGCTCTAAGAACGTTGGCAATATCCTTGGTTTCGTTAATGGTAAAGGTTCCTGTAATTTCGGAACGACCACCAGAAATTGGACCAGAGGAAACTCCAGGAGCGGTATATACTTTATTATCCAATACAATGGCGATTCCAGTCTGATTATTAAAGGCATCACCTGTTAATTTCTCCCATTCCTTTGCGCCTTTGGTATTCATGGTCATGGATACCGCAGGTTTGTTGTATTGATCAAAGGTATCCGAAGCATCAGAAACCACATCCCCACTAATTCTTGGTGTATTATCGCGGTTTGATTTTAAAGCGTATAATTCAACAATTTCAGAACCTTCCGATGGGCGTTCCCAAACAAACTTCACAAATTGTATATCCGCAGGAATCAATCTACGAATTTCTTTCATTCTAAGGTATTCCCCAATTTGGGCAGTATCTTTTATTGCTGCACTTACCAATGCATTTCCGTTAGGATTAGCCGGCAACAATAAGCTGAACAAAGGATTTACATCTTGGGAGAAATCCAATGAATCCTGAGCTACATCAGACAGCAAAGAATCCAATTCCGACTCAGGCTTGACCTCTTCCTGAGGTTTTTCAACCTCTACCAAGGTCTTTAGTTTTTCGTTGGCAGCCTGCAAAAAGTTACTTAAACTTGGATTGCTCTGTTTGTATGTTTCCCAAAACTCCAATTGTGCTGTACTGGAAAGCAAGTCTTGAGCCCTAGCTATATCCCTTGCACCGGGAAGCTCCACCAAGATACGACCAGAATTCCCTTCTCGTTGTATATTGGGCTGGGTAACACCAAAACCATCAATACGCTCACGAAGTACTTCAAAAGCGGAAACGATGGATTCATCTATCTTAGTCCTTATTATAGGCTTAACCTGATCATCGGTCATTTGGAAATTAATGACATCACTAAGGCCTTTATTGGCAAAAATGTCAGGAGAAGCTAATTTGGTATCCCCTTTAATATTGTCAAATGCCTCAAAAAACAGATCTATATAAGTTGCATCACTATTTTTGGAAGCGGTATCCGCATCGGCCAAGGCTTTATTAAAAACCGGGTTTTTGGAATTGTTGGCCAAACCTTTTAATATATCCTTTACAGAAATCTGCAAGGTTACGTTTATACCTCCTTTTAAATCCAGACCCTTATTAAGCTCTTTCTTTTTGGCTTCATTATAGTCCGTAAAACCAAGGATCGGCTCGTTACCTATAGAGTCTAAATACTTAGCTTCCAGCGCCTCTCTCTTCTCTAAATAATCTTCTTCGGATTCCGAAACACTGTTGGCAGCAAAGACAGTTGCCTCCTTTTCAACTTTACTGGTAATAAAAGTGTAGGATAGCTGATAAATACTAACTAACCCAAACAAAAAAGCGAAAAGCTTTATAAGTCCTTTATTTTGCATTGGTTATCTTATTTTAAAATGGTATTCTTAAATAGCGTGCAAATATATTATTTCCCATAGGAACTAACAATTTATTTATAAGTTTTATAAAACAAGGGCATCCGTCCCGCTCCGATACTGATCGGAAACAATTTGGACGGATGCCCTTTTTACATGTTATCCACTGAGCCTTAAAGGGATAAAAGACCGTTTGTCTTTCTCACCCCTTCTGCACTTTCCTGCATTTTGGCTTTTTCAGCCTCGGTCAATTCTATATTTACAATTTTTTCGATGCCATTTTTACCCAAAAGTACAGGCACTCCAATACAAATATCGTCTAAACCGTACTCTCCTTCCAACAAGGTAGAGCATGGGAACATCTTCTTTTGATCACAGGCTATGGCCTGTACCAATCCCGATACGGCAGCTCCTGGAGCGTACCAAGCACTTGTGCCCAATAATTTGGTAAGGGTAGCACCACCTACCTTGGTATCAGCTGCTACTTGCTCCAATCTTTCTTCCGACAAAAATTCGGACACCTTTATACTATTTCTTGTGGCATGGGCCGTAAGAGGTACCATTCCGGTATCACTATGCCCGCCAATCACCATACCGTCTACATCGGAGATAGGGGCTTCCAATGCTTCGGCCAATCGGTATTTAAACCTAGCACTGTCCAAAGCACCACCCATTCCTATAATTCTATTTTTAGGCAACCCAGTGGTCTTATGCACTAAATAGGTCATAGTATCCATAGGATTACTTACCACTATCAATATTACGTTAGGGCTATGCTCTATTAGACTGGAGGATACCGTTTTTACAATTCCGGCGTTTATTCCAATCAATTCTTCACGGGTCATTCCAGGCTTACGAGGAATACCAGAAGTAATAATAGCAATATCACTTCCAGCGGTTTTGCTATAATCATTGGTAACTCCTGTTATCTTGGTATCAAAACCATTTAACGAAGCCGTTTGCATTAAATCCATGGCCTTACCTTCAGCAAAGCCCTCCTTAATATCCAACACAACTACTTCTGATGCAAAATTCTTTATAGCAATGTACTCTGCACAACTTGCGCCCACAGCACCTGCCCCAACAACGGTAACTTTCATTATAAGGTTATTTTAAATTAAATTTTATCGTCCAAAAATACAGAATTTTAACAGAACAATACCACCATATACCAAGAAAACCCCTTAATTTTTTAATATGTGGGAATTTTGTCCAAAAGGTCCCAAACCCAAAATTCATGCCCTAAAAACACCTTATTTACCGCGCACCCTTAACGCTGTTTTAACACTCTTTATCGAAAAAAGTTAAAATATGATGCCATACATCGATTTAATATAATAGAAGGATGAAATAGTGCGTTCAATACTAAGTACCCAAATTCAGAAAATTCCTACAAAATGAAAAAAGTATTTTCATTCTTAGCTATTATTGGCATCCTACTTGGCAGTAATTGCACTAGAATTACAGAGAACAACGATCCTGTCATTGGCATATGGTCACACATATCCGCAGAAGGAGGCACCAGTCAAAAACAAACAACCATTAAACAGGAGTGGATCTTTAACGACGCCTATTTAGGCAGGTACCACACCTACCACAACAACGAACTGAATATTATATCGGATTTTAAATGGGTCCACAAAGACAGTGTTTACACTATTTCTTACCCGGGACTGGAAAAAGAAGAGGATATCGTAATCATGACACAGTCTGAAAACGAGACTGTCCTAACCAATGAGAATGGCGATATCTTAGCTATTCGCGAATAAAACCAGCGACAGAACAATTAGAAAGTGAATTTTGGATTTATCTAAATCCAAAATTCACTCCTACGGTAAGGTTATTGAATTCCGCAAAAGAATAATCCGCATTTAATCTAAAGAAACCTATTTTTAATTTGGCACCTAGCGTTCCCACTACCCCACTAGCCTTTCTACTCAGGGAAAAAGGATCGGTATAGGTCTCTTGAAAAGGTCCTGATTGCACACGGTAGGTTCCCAATACGTCTGTAGTGGAATTTCCGGACACGTAGCCCAAACCACCATAAAAATTAATTACCGGAAGCTTGGTAGAGGCCACGGCCTGAAAAGACCATACATTCATATCTACTTCCACCCGTTGATCACTACCATCCACTATATTGGAATTGGTAAAATCATAGCTGGCGTCCAAATGGGTGTACCCGGCAACGGCTGAAATTGCTACCGGCAAAAGGTCATCGGCCGGCAAAAGCTTTGTAAAATCATACTGTAATCCAGCACCATACAACCCCAGACCTACATCCTCTGTGTCTATTTTAGGTAAAAACCTAGCTTTTACCTCCAAGCCCTTTACCAGACCTACACTGACCTGAACAAAACCCGTAGGAATAAAATTAATATTTTCGGATGCCAATCCCGTTGGCAATTCAAATTCTTGCCGAGTTGGCACTCCAAGAACATCACCTTCAACAAAAACATTAATTCCCTCAAGATCCCCCAAAGCAGTGGAAACAGGCTTAGAAGTACTCCCATCAACAAATTGAAGGTTTTCATAATCGGCAGTATTCAAAACAAAGCTTTTCTTATCCTCCTTATTTTTAAAGGATGTCATATTCCCTATAATAGATATTTCAAATCCACCCAATGGTTTGGCGTCGGCAGAATTATACCAGCCGTTCGCAAGGCTGTAGATAGCGCCTTCGGATACAGGACCAAAATAACTATCGGAAAATCGTTCCGCATCCTCTACACCGGCTGCAAACACTTCATTTACGTTAGACTGGGAGTACCCCAATACACTTGAGAACAAAAGAGCTGTAAAAAATATATACTTCATAGCTTATAGATTTTTGTTAAAACTAAAAAACCCGCACCAATGGCGCGAGTTTTTGTTGTGAAACCGCTATTTTTTATGCATCAATGTTGGCATAAACGGCATTTTTCTCAATGAATTCCCTTCTTGGAGGAACCTCATCTCCCATCAACATAGAGAACACCCTATCTGTTTCCGTGGCATTATCTATGGTGATCTGCCTTAAGGTTCTAAATTCAGGATTCATAGTGGTGTCCCACAGTTGTTCCGCATTCATCTCCCCAAGACCTTTATAAC
>CAXAVP010000041.1:0-22326 GCA_963972175.1 uncultured Arenibacter sp. | reverse complement strand
TTCAGAATCTACAACAGTAATCTTCCCCCTAGATTTAATTAACTCGAAATATAAAAAGGCAATTTAATTCTGGTCTAATTGGAAATTTGTACATATTTGCATTACTACTACACGTTGTAAAGTGTAGCGTACAATCTATGCATTATTTTAAGACACCCATTATTATGGTAATTTTTTTTACCCTGATCAAGGAATAAAAATCAAGGACCTATGAAACAACTTCTATTGGTCTTTTTAGGAGGGGGTGCCGGTAGCGCTCTGCGCTTTTTGATCGGCAAGACACTAAATAACACTTTTCCTAATTTTTTTCTAGGGACCTTTTTGGCAAACATAATTGGATGTTTGCTAATTGGTATTATTGTAGGACTTTCCGTGAAAAACAACCTTATAACCACAAACCACTCCTTATTATTAATAACAGGATTCTGTGGTGGCTTCACTACTTTTTCCACCTTCGCCCTGGAACAACACTCCCTTTTAAAGACTGGCGACCTATTAAATTTCACAATTTACACCCTAACCAGTCTTATTATAGGAATAGGCGCTGTAGCAGTGGGCTTCTGGTTCTCCAAATTGTAACCCTTTTTTCTCCCCTACCTATTCCTAAATAATAATATTTCCCTTTTCTATATACCCAAGTCTACTTATAGATATACATATACATGGTATAGATTACCCCTGTCCTTATATCACTCTACCCTATGTTACCCCCCCCCTATTTCATGTTAGAAACCAACAAAGGAATCAATTGCCACCTCTTCTCTGCAAACTGACATATCCTCCAATTTTTAAGCATATTCCTGCATAAAATGTTGAAAAAGTCAACATTACTGCTGTTTTAAGCATTTAATGCTGTTAAAAATTTTAACATATAAGTCTTATATTTAATATAAAAAACAGATACCCCTAAAATAATAGGGTCTTTTTTATTTAAATTGTAATTCTTACGCATAATACCCCTAAAAAATAGGGGGGTATATATTTAATATTTATTTTTGTTTACATAAATAATAAATCAATTATGAAAAAAATCGAGGCAATTATTAGAAAGTCAAAGTTTGATGACGTTAAAAAAGCGCTACATCAAATTGAAGTTAACTTTTTTAGTTACTGGGATGTAACTGGAGTAGGCAATGAAAAAGAGGGTCATGTTTATAGAGGCATTTCCTATAGCACTTCCGACATACAGCGGAGGTATCTTTCCATTGTTATATCGGATGAGTTTTTGGACAAAACCATACAAACTCTTTTAGAGAACGCATACACTGGTAATGTAGGTGATGGTAAAATCTTCGTTTCCGAAGTAACGGAGGCATACCGAATCCGAACAAAAGAGAGTGGAAAAGCAGGGATCAACTAAAAAAATTAAAAATCAACAAACAATTTAAAATATGGACGTAGGATTATTTACAGCAAATAATGTATGGATGATGATATGTACGGCTCTCGTATTCTTCATGCATTTAGGATTTTCTCTTTTGGAAATCGGACTAACCAGACAAAAAAACACAATTAACATTCTCTTTAAAAATGTATTTATCATTTGCGTAGGGTTGCTTATTTATTACATTGGCGGGTTTAACCTAATGTATCCTGGCGATTTCAACGGTTATCTAGGATTCGCTGGTTTCGGTTTGGAAGCCCCCATACTTCCCGACGGAAGCCTAGACCTTAGCTATAGTGAAGGTTACACCTATTGGACCGACTTCCTTTTCCAAGGGATGTTCGCCGCAACGGCCGCTACCATTGTATCTGGAGCCGTAGCAGAACGTATTAAACTTGGAGGGTTTATGGTCTTCACCCTTATCTATGTAGGATTGGTATATCCAATTGTAGGATCTTGGCAATGGGGTGGCGGTTTCCTATCTACCCTAGGCGGTGATGATGGCGGTTTCCACGACTTTGCAGGTTCTACCCTAGTACACTCCGTAGGTGGATGGGCTGCTTTGATAGCCATATACATCTTAGGCCCACGAATTGGCAAATTTAGTGAAGATGGAACCCCTAATGCGATTCCAGGCCACAATATACCATTGGCCGCTGCCGGAGTACTTATACTTTGGTTAGGCTGGTTCGGATTTAATGGTGGATCTGTATTATCTGCAGACCCAGCAGGAACCTCAATTGTTTTGGTTACAACCTGTCTTGCAGCTGCTGCTGGTGGCATTGGCTCTTTTATTGTCTCCAGCATACTTCACAAAAACTATGACCTTACCATGATGCTTAACGGTGTTCTTGGCGGTCTAGTGGGAATTACTGCAGGAGCCGACCTAATGTCCCCATTTGAATCCATTATAATAGGAATTATAGCCGGAGCTGTTATTGTATTTGGTGTAGCCTTGATAGACAGACTTAAAATGGATGATCCTGTTGGTGCCGTTGCCGTGCATTTAATCTGCGGTATATGGGGAACACTGGCCGTTGGAATATTTGGTGTTAAAGCCGGAATGTCCCAATTTTTATACCAATTGTCTGGCGTAGCCGCTACAGGGGTATTCTGCTGCCTAACAGCCTTTATCATCCTATTCACCATTAAAAAGGTATCAGGAATTAGAGTATCCAAAGAAGAAGAACTGGAAGGCCTTGACCTCCATGAGCACGGAATGGATGCCTATGCCGATTTCCGTATGAACCAACACTAAGTATACTTAAAAATAAAACGGAGCGTTGTGCAGAACGCTCCGTTAATAACCATTTCAAAATACCAACTCAGTCTAATTTTTAACATCCTAAATACATAGGATATAAATCATTGAATTATGAAATCGATTATTTCTACAAAATACGTAAAAAATTTATTTTTGTTGGCAGTGGCCCTGGCTTCAACCATGATATATGCCCAGGAAGAGGAAGACAAGAAATTTTCAATTAGCGGAAGTGTTGACGCCTATTACAGAACTAACTTGAATGGCGATAACGATTTTGACACCAGCTCAGGTGCACCGAATGCGGCCCCAGGTTCTTCTTTTGCCAATTTACCTGGTTTTGCCCTAGGCATGGCCAATGTTATTGCCGCTTATGAAGGAGAAGATGTAGGTTTTGTTGCCGATTTGGTTTTTGGACCTAGAGGAACAGATGCCATCTTTGCCTCCCCATTGTATTCCGCTACCGGAAACATTGTGAATCAATTGTACGTTTATTGGAATGTTAGCGAATCTGTGAAATTCACATTTGGTAACTTTAACACCTTTTTAGGTTACGAAGTAATTTCACCGGTAGCCAATTTCAACTATAGTACATCCTATCTATTTTCTTATGGTCCTTTCTCACACACTGGATTAAAGGTAGACTTTGCACTATCCGATGATTTTAGCCTGATGTTGGCCGCTATGAACCCAACTGACCTAACCGAATTAAACCCAACTGGAAAATACGCCTTTGGAGCTCAATTGGGCTATAGTGGACAGTACCTAAACTTCCTTACGGACGATGGTGCCTTTGAAGTTGATTTTACAGGAGGATTTGATCTTTCCGATGAATTCTTTTTAGGTATCAATGCCGCCATATATGACAACGATGATATAGGTTTTGCAGGAGTTGCCCTTTATCCACAATACGCTACCTCTGAAAATTTCACCTTGGGATTAAGGGGGGAGTATTTCACAGAAACCGGAGATTACGGTGCCATTGGAACAGGAGTTGAAGACTCCAGTGTTTTTGCCGTTACACTTACTGGAAGTGCTACAATTGGAGACCTAATAATAAAACCAGAATTCCGTTTGGATAGTGCTTCAGACGATTCCTTTAACTTTCTTGACAGCGACCTCGCTCCACAAAAAAGTCTATCCTCATTTGTTCTTGCAGCGGTATACTCGTTCTAAAAAAAAATTGAACCTTATTATTTATACAAGCCCGGCATTTAATTGCTGGGCTATTTTTTTTTACCTTCAAACGTTTTTACCCCCGCTTTGATAGCTACATCCAATCTGTTCTGTTTGGGCACCAAAGGACAAGAATATTTAGGATTATAAGCACAATAAGGATTGTAAGCCTTATTAAAATCTATCAATATAGAGTCTCCTACCGGAATACTCAAATCCAAATATCTACCACCACCATAGGTTTCTTCTCCATTGGTGAGATCTGCGAAAGGCAAAAACAAATAGTCCTTATATTGCTCCTGCTCCTTTAATTCCTGATTCTGGTACACTTCCAACTTATGGGAACGCCCATATAGCCTAAATTCCAACACCCCATATACCACCTCTTCACTTTGTCTCTCCGTTGTTGTAGGCATTAAAAATGGTAAGGCTTCCGGGGTCCGTTTAAATTTGGCCATTATCCGAAAGGTTGTATCTGGTTCAAAAAAATCCAACCCATCAAAATCCTTTCTATACCTATCCGGAAGTGGTGAGGTTTCAGGATCCCTAAACTCCCCATTCATCTTTTTCTGAAACTTTATTATATCCGCTAGGGCTTCAGAACTTGTCTGTAACGTTTGGTCTTGTTCATCGTGATACCTCTTTTCCTTGCACCCCAAAGACATTACCATTACTATCAAAAACCAATGCTTCATATTTCTACTTTTTTGTGTAAAAATACAACATCCCTTTTCTTAAAATGAATTAATAATAAATTTACATCAATGCATGCAGACTCCAGTGATCAAGGAAGCATTTCTCTATGGACAAACGGTGTAACAGCACAAGAAAATCACCTTCAAATTATTCACAAAATCCAAATGACAAAGCTTATTCCTCTATCATATCATAACGCGCCTCCTGCAGATATTTGGCGACAATTTCATTGAACTCCGGCGTTATCCGCAATAAAGCAGTATTTTCCAAACTATACAATTCCGATTTGTTCGTAAAGCCATTTTTTAATAGCTCCTCCAAATAGAACAAAGCCGTTCCATAATCCTCCGTTTTGGCGCTATGTGAAATTATTTTTAAATAATAACTATATTCTTGGGGATCCGTTACCGTTTTTAACATCCATAAAAGGCTTAAAGCTTCCTCATCCAAGCGGGGAGCAGCCTTTAGCATATACAGATTATCCTCAATAAGCGCATTTATATACACCCTTAATCGCTTGCCCATTTCCCTTTCAGCAACAATTTTACTGGCATCATACTTCCTTAACTCCTCCATTTGGTAGACCCACCACCCTATGTTATTGTAGTTGTAAGTAGCAATATCCTCTTCCAAATAATAGACAAAATCCTCTTTTATAAAAGCTTCCTTCAACAGTGCATTGTTTTCAGCACGTGTCATAGCTTTGAACAACTTGTTCTTTTTTAATTCCCTTTTCTCCTTCTTAAGGGAATCAACATCCATAAAAGGCCTGTAAACCAACATTAGTCTATCAATGATATTGTTAGCTTCAAGAAGTCTAACACCCCCCATGGCGCTACCCAATTCCCTTAAATTTTCTGCATAAGTTTCCTGTATATATTCTTCATCCCTCACCATATTGCCTTTGGCCATTGCGGATAGGTTAAATATTTGCATGGCCTTCTCTAAATATGACGTATTGGGCCATTGGCGCCCACCGCTAAAAACCAAAAGGTAATTAGGCAATTTCAACCTATCAAGCAAAGGCTTGGTGGCCCTCATTTCTGGATAAGCGTAATCCTCTTTACCCACGACACCTATATATTGAAATTCACTTTTAGTATCCAAAAGCTCCATATTGGGATAGGCCGTAGCACAGGACAACACCCCGCTAACCCCCTTCACAAAAATAGGCAGAATACTAGCAAATCTTGCCCCACTTCCAAATCCCGAAGCATAGGTTCTATTTTTTTGAATAGGCAATAAAGTGATTATTTCATTGAACATTCTCCCAGTAATAAGAATGTTCTGTGAGGTAGACAAGGTATCGCTAACATTATTGGAGGCGGCCAGTACGTAGCCTTGATTTTCCGCAGCTTCCGTATGCATTCTAATGGCCCGTTTCCCATTACCCTCCAGGTCGAATACAAAAAGGATAGGCCAATTTTTATCCATTTCAAATGTACTGGGAAGAAATAAAGAGAAGCTTTCAGAATCCGCGTCCTTTATCCCTATTGAGTCGACCACCACACCTTTTTTCAAGGTTATTTGCTGGGCACTACCCAAAAAGACTGCTCCAAAAAACAGAAATAAAATATATTTTTTCATAGACTAATTGTCATCAAATACCTAGCCAAATTACAAATAATTAGCTGCCCCCCTCCTATTCCGAACGCCTGCTCACGACTATGAAGCCTTGATTATTAAGGATAGCAACTAAAAAATAGGCCATATCAATACCTTAAATTAATTAATAAATGGTTAGGCTCCAAGAGCTATATTCTTTTCCTAAGCACAAACCAATAATACATTTATCAAACATCCCTTTTTTTAATAGGTGCGTTAGACACTACATCAGACAGTATTATATGTGTTCTAGTTTCTCCATACTGAATTAATTTATCAATAAATTTCTCCAAATGGAATTGATCTTTCAACACTACCTGCATAATAATATTTTCATTTCCGGTAATCCTATAACAATTAACCACCTCATCATAAGTATTTACCATTTCCAAAAATGGCTTTAATTTACCCATAAAGGCTCTTAGGGTAATAATGGCTTTTAATTGATACCCGGCATGGGAATGGGAAACTACTGCCTTATACCCGGTGATAACACCAGTGTCCTCCATCTTTTTCACCCTTTCGGCCACGGCAGGGGGTGTGAGCCCTACTATTCTTCCAATATTGGCAAAAGACTCCCGGGCATTTTCCTGTAGTAATTTTAATATCTTCCAATTAAGGATATCTATCTTTGTATTCAAAACTAAATGAGCTTAAAAATTTTATTATATATAGCTAATTTACATTTTTACTTTATTATATAAATTTAAAATCGATAAAATCGACGTAATTTTATAATTCCTAAGTTGAATTGAAAATGCCCTACAAAAACCTAAGTAAGATTCCTATTTATCGCAAATCATTGGACCTACTGATGATTAGTAGGGAAATTGCGTCCTACTTATCCTACAACAAGGATCTGTTAAAACTTTATCAATCCAACAGTCTGCGGGACATCATGGTGGATTCCCTACTGACCGATTCCATTCTAATTTCACAACAAATTGCTGAGGCGGAGCGTTCCGAATCGCATGCTGTACGAATGAGAAGTGCTACTTTTATCAATGTCATAATCAGGAACATAAATTCCTATTGTATTGGTTTGGAAAAAGACGGAGTAAAGGAAAAAGAATACTTAAACCTTCTAAAGAGTGAAGTTAAGAGCTTTAGAAGAATGTATAAGGTATGGCGGCGTTCTATGCGTGGCTAACCACAAAACCGGACAATACTTTTAAGAGCTTCTAATATTTTTGATTGGCATAACCAAGCAGCTACTAATTTTGTATGGTATAGCCTATACATTATAATTACATATTTCTCCGGTACTGACCCCCAACCTCAAACAAAGCTTGGGTAATTTGCCCCAAAGAACAGTATTTGGTAACCTCCATTAAGGTTTTAAAAATATTGCGGTTATCAATGGTGGCTTCTTGCAAATCTGCCAATAACTTTATGGATACGTCCTGTCTCATGGCGTGTAGGTTTTCCAAACTTTGTATTTGTTCATGTTTTTCTGCATCGGTTGCCCGTATAACTTCATTGGGCATTATACTGGGAGACCCCTTGGAACTAAGAAATGTATTCACCCCAATGATAGGAATTGCCCCATTGTGCTTAAGTGTTTCATAATGTAAACTTTCTTCCTGTATCTTGGAGCGCTGATACATGGTTTCCATTGCCCCCAATACACCGCCCCTTTCGGTAATCCGATCAAATTCCAACAGTACGGCCTCTTCAACCAAATCTGTTAATTCTTCTATAATAAAAGACCCCTGTAGTGGGTTTTCGTTTTTTGTTAGGCCCAATTCCTTGTTAATTATCAGCTGTATGGCCATAGCCCTGCGCACAGACTCCTCTGTTGGGGTTGTTATAGCCTCATCATAAGCGTTGGTGTGCAGGGAATTACAATTGTCATATACGGCATATAGTGCCTGTAAGGTGGTTCTAATATCATTAAAGTCTATTTCTTGAGCATGCAAACTGCGGCCAGAGGTCTGAATATGGTATTTTAATAACTGCGCCCTGGTGTCCGCACCATATTTACCCTTCAAGGCCTTTGCCCAAATTCTCCTAGCTACCCTTCCAATAACAGCGTATTCCGCCTCAATACCATTAGAGAAGAAAAAAGACAGGTTGGGACCAAATTCATTGATGTCCATCCCTCTACTTAAATAGTATTCCACATATGTAAAGCCATTGGCCAAGGTAAAAGCCAACTGTGAAATGGGATTGGCCCCAGCTTCGGCTATATGATAACCAGAAATGGATACCGAATAGAAATTACGAATATTATTACCAATGAAATACGCTTGCACATCCCCCATTAAACGCAGTGCAAATTCCGTTGAAAATATGCAAGTATTCTGGGCCTGATCTTCCTTAAGGATATCTGCCTGTACCGTTCCCCTAACCCTATGTAGGGTCCTCTTCTTTATTGCTTCATATTCTGCTTGACTCAAAACTTCATCCCCCGTAACACCCAATAGCATTAGACCCAACCCGTTATTACCTTTCGGCAGCTCCCCGTTATACTTAGGCCTTGGAATTCCCTTTTCCCTATAACGGAGAGCAATTTTTTCCTCCACCTCGTCTTCCAAGCCTTTCTCTATAATATATTTTTCACAATTTTGGTCAATTGCCGCATTCAAAAAATAACCTAATAACATGGGCGCCGGACCGTTTATGGTCATACTTACAGATGTGGACGGACTTGACAGATCAAATCCGGAATACAATTTTTTCAAATCGTCCAAACAGCATATAGACACCCCGGCATTTCCAATTTTACCAAAGATATCCGGCCTATGACCTGGGTCATGACCATAGAGGGTAACCGAATCAAAAGCAGTGGACAACCGCTTGGCAGCCGTTCCAATACTAACATAATGAAAACGTCTATTTGTACGCTCTGGGCCACCTTCGCCGGCGAACATCCTGGTAGGATCTTCTTCAGTGCGCTTAAAAGGATAGAGTCCGGCCGTAAAAGGAAACTCACCTGGAACATTCTCTTGCCCAACCCACCTTAAGATATCTCCCCAAGCCTTATATCGTGGCAGTGTTATTTTAGGAATATTCAAATGGGACAAGGACTTAAAATGTGTAGCCATTTCAATCCGCTTCCCCCGTACCTTAAAGTCATAAATTGGTTCCCGATACCGCGCAAGCTTATCTTCCCAATCCAGAATTATTTCCCAATTATGTGGGTCCAATCCCTTTTTCTGGGCTTCAAATTCCTTGATCAACAATGACAGAAGTTCCTTCTTATCCTCTCGTTTTGTTAACTCCAAAAAGGCGCTTACCTCCAACCCAGCTCGCGAAATGAAGCGATTTAAACCAGTATTTTGATCCAGGTCGGCAACACCTTGGATGGTTTTGAATAGGCCGTACAATCGCTGTGCGACCTCAGCCTGTTCCAGCACCTCATTATCATAGGCCCGATTATTCTCGGCAATCTCCGATAAATAACGTGTACGTGCAGGAGGAATAATATGCACTTTAGCCGTTTCGTTCACCTTTTCTTGGGTAGACCTCTCTAATGCCACTCCAGTTTTATTCGCCAATTTCTGCATTACTAGCCCATACAAACGATTTATACCCGGGTCGTTAAATTGGGAGGCAATGGTCCCTATTACCGGCAAATTGTCCTGATTTACCTCCCATAACCCATTATTTCTGACGAATTGTTTTTTTACATCCCTTAAAGCATCTTGGGCACCTCTTTTGTCAAATTTATTAAGGGCCACCACATCCGCAAAATCAAGCATGTCAATTTTTTCCAGTTGGGAGGCTGCACCAAATTCAGGTGTCATTACGTATAGCGATAGATCACTATGCTCTATTATCTCGGTATCGGCCTGCCCAATTCCGGATGTTTCCAAAATAATTAAATCGTACTCCGCCAGCTTCAGTACCTTAATAGCCTCATCAACGTATTTAGACAATGACAAATTGGATTGTCGCGTTGCCAAAGACCTCATATAAACTCTGGCATCGTTAATGGCGTTCATACGAATACGATCACCAAGAAGAGCTCCCCCAGTCTTTCTTTTGGATGGATCTACGGATACAATTCCTATAGTTTTATCAGGAAAATCGACCAAAAACCTTCTCACCAACTCATCTACCAAACTAGATTTTCCAGCTCCCCCAGTACCGGTTACCCCAAGTACGGGCACCAAACTCTCATTCCAATCTACTTTGGAAAAAACTGCTGCAAATTCCTCTTCATTATTCTCCGCCATGGTAATCAGCCTAGCAATACCACCTACTTCCTTCTTGTTTAATGATTGTATAAGTTCCTTATGGCTTTGGCCATTGCTCCCCAAAACAGAAAAATCACTTTGATGTACCAAATCATTTACCATACCCTGCAACCCCAACGTCCTACCATCATCAGGAGAATATATTCGCGTTATGCCATAATCCATCAACTCCTGAATTTCATGGGGAAGGATCACCCCTCCACCCCCACCAAAGATTTTGATATGTCCGGCACCACGTTCCAATAACAGATCATGCATATATTTAAAGTACTCCATATGTCCGCCCTGATAAGAAGTAATGGCAATAGCATTTACATCTTCCTGAATAGCACAATCCACCACCTCCAAGACACTCCTATCATGCCCCAAATGAATAACTTCCACTCCTGTAGACTGAATAATACGCCGCATCATATTGATAGCCACATCATGACCATCAAAAAGAGCGGCCGCCGTAACTACACGCACCTTATTGTTGGGAATATATGGTGATTTTGGCTTCATACTTACTAAATTTTACACGATAACGCCTGTAAACCTCATCAATTCAACACATTTCTCTTCCACCAGTTCATGAAAGAAGCAACCATGAATGTCCCCTCCTTAAATGTATAGACAAAAAAAGGGCGATTATCTGAATGCAATTTAACAAAATCATAAAATAAATAGACTCTAAATAAGAATTTTATAAAAATAGACAGCATCCAAGGTGCTTCATTCCTAAAATCCTAATTTTACAATAAAAAATAACTGTACTTTGAAAACAACCATACTAATCAATTGCCCAGATCAATCAGGCATAATAAGCTCGGTAACTGGTTTCATCCACCACAAGGGCGGAAATATTATTTATATAGACCAGCATGTTGATAAAGAAGCTGGGGTTTTCTTTATGAGATTGGAAAGCGATTTTGAAAAAAATATACCTGCGGTCCAGAATTTAAAGCAGCAGTTTGAGGAAGAACTGGCTCAGTCCTATCAGATGCAATGGAGTCTACACCTGGGTTCTACCAAACCTAAAATGGCATTGTTTGTCTCCAAATACAATCATTGCTTATATGACATATTGAGCAGGTTCAACTCTGGTGAGCTGGAAGTAGATATACCCTTTATACTAAGCAACCACATCGACTTGGAATATGTTGCCAAACAGTTTAACATTCCCTATTATCATATACCAGTAACCAAAGACACCAAGGTTGAAGCCGAAAACCGCCAACTGTCCCTGCTTAAAGAATACAACATAGATTTTATAGTTTTGGCACGATATATGCAGATTATTTCTAAAAAAATAATTGACCATTACCCCAACAAAATCATTAATATACACCACTCCTTTCTACCGGCTTTTGCCGGCGCCAAGCCTTACCACGCAGCATTTGAAAGAGGGGTAAAGATAATTGGGGCAACTAGCCACTATGTAACTGAAGAACTTGATGCCGGGCCTATTATTGAACAGGACGTAACCACCGTTACCCACGCCCACAGTATTAAGGATTTTATTACCAAGGGACGGGATTTGGAGAAAATAGTTCTCTCCAGAGCAGTAAAGCTCCATATCAGAAGAAAAACCATGGTTTACAACAACAAAACCGTGATTTTTTCATAATCAGGCTTAAGAAGCCGTTATAACCACTTAAAAAGAAACGATGAAAAAAATTCTACTGGGTCTAATCCTATTTCAATTTGTTGGCTGTACCCAATTACAGCAGGTTGTAAACCAGTTACCGCAGGGGGGAGCAATTGGCAATACTGAAATTGCCCAAGGATTGCGGGAGGCATTGGAGATGGGAATTGAAAAACAGGTCAGCAAACTTACCCAGCCCGATGGCTATTTAAAGAACGAACTAGTAAAGATCACCCTGCCCGAAGAACTGCAGAAGGTTGACAAAACCCTTAGGGATATTGGGTTAGCCAGCTTAGCCGACGAGGGGCTAAAAATATTGAACAGGGCAGCAGAAGATGCCGTGGGCGAAGCAACACCTATATTTGTTAACGCTGTAAAGGGAATTACCTTTGAAGATGCCAAAAATATTCTGTTGGGAGCAGACGATGCGGCAACCCAATACCTTATCCAAGGCACGGAAAAAGAGCTATATCAAAAATTTAACCCTGTGATAAAAAATTCCTTTGACAAAGTAGGTGCAGATCAAATCTGGAGCAATCTTATCACCAAATACAATAACCTCCCTCTTACCAAGAAGGTAAATCCAGACCTAACGGACTATGTTACCCAAGAAGCCCTGAAGGGAGTTTACACCATGATAGCGGTTGAAGAAAGGGAAATTAGAACACAGGTATCATCACGAACTTCGGACATTTTAAGAAAGGTTTTTGCCCTACAGGATTAAAAATCAACATATCACACATAATTTTCACAATAAATCCTAAACAAATTCGTTAATTTTATACAGAGGTCATACTGCTATCGACCTGTGTTTTAAAAAAAAAGATAATAGAATTAGAGTTAGTATTTTTTGAGTTAGTTAGTTAGATTATAAAAAACCGGTGGGAGCACCGGTTTTTTAATGCCTTACCATTAAGTATTTATTGTTGACATAAATATTGCTTTTCAATGGAATACCAAAGCACAAAGGCTATTTGGCCAAGAGATAGCTAATTACTGTATCATTAAAAAATTGAGGCTGCTCTACATTTACCACATGTCCACAATTTTCTACCACTACCAAGCGGGAACTTCTGTGGTCCTGTACCAGTTGTTGCACCGTGGGCAAAAAAAGATAATCTTCCTCTCCCATTACATATAAGGTGGGAATAGCCACATCTACAGTTCTAAAAAATCGGAGCAAGGGATTAATTTCCGAGGTAAGCCTAAACCAACGGATAAACTCTTTTTGGTAGAGTTTCTTGGCCTCACGAACGAAGAGCAAGCGGGATTCCTTATGGTTTTTGTTGGGCATGATGACAAAGGCAAAAAACTTGTACAACCACAGATAAGGTACTACCGACTTAAGGACCACCCCGAGTTTTATCAATATTTGAGACCTTAGATTTAGTTTCATTATAGCCCCTCCCATAATCATACTCTCCACCCTATGGGAATGCTTCTCGGCCAGGTTACGTATTAAAATGGTCCCAAGAGAGATTCCTACAAAATGTGATTTGTCAATTTTCTCATAATTGATCACCTCAAGAATATCATCGGTGATTTTATCAAAAGTATATCGTTCCTTAAAGGCATCGGTAAGATGTGGTTTGGAATTGCCATGCCCTCTAAGATCCAAAAGCAGTACGTTAAAATATTTTTTAAACTCCCTTAATTGCTTGTACCATATGGTAGAACTACCTCCTGCCCCATGCACAAAAGTCACCCATTTATCCGATGACCGATGACGATGTGTATTATAGCTTATCAATATACATTTTTTATAAAAGTAGCATTATTTATTTTATCTATTGTTTTTCCTTAAAACCTAAAATATATCCCCAGCTTTAACTCAAGGTTAAAAAATAGACAAATTACCTGATTATTAGACCATTAGACCACCCCCAACTCTTCATCATCCATCTTTATCGTTATATTTGTTATCAAAAAAAAATATGAAAAATCAATATTGCAAAGTGGGTGCCGTAACAAGTATAACCATAAACAACAACGAACTGGGTCTTTTAAAGCATCAATATCAAAATTTCATGGACAAAGCTTCCAATTTCAGGCGTTCAGATACAAGACTAGCCGAGTTTTTTGAACTTAAGGCTATGAAAATCGATAAAATTCTAAAAGGTAAAATGCAGTAGCAGGCTTAATTCCTTTTAAGCTCCAAACTCATTTCCTCCTGCAGTTCTTTTGCTTTTTTTGCGGAAGCCTCTGCAAAATTTTCATCGCCCGAAGCGTAGATAATTCCCCTAGAGGAGTTTACGAGCAAGCCCACATCTTTATTCATTCCGTATTTACACACTTCCTTTAAGTTACCACCCTGGGCTCCTACTCCGGGTACCAGTAAAAAATTATTTGGAACAATGTCGCGAATCTCGGCCAAGAACGACGCCTTGGTAGCCCCTACCACATACATTAAATTTTCCGCATTTCTATAGGACTTAGAAGTCTCCAATACCTGTTTGTACAACTCCTTCCCTTCTACCATTTTTGTCTGATAGTCAAAGGCCCCCTTATTGGAGGTCAGTGCCAACAATATGGTGTGTTTGTCCTTAAATTCCAGAAAAGGTTCTACAGAATCCCTACCCATATATGGTGCTATGGTAACGGAATCGAAACCCATTTCCTCAAAAAATGCCTTTGCATACCGCGTAGAGGTATTTCCTATGTCTCCGCGTTTGGCATCGGCAATGGTAAATATCTCAGGGTAATGCGTATTGATATAGTTGATGGTTTTTTCCAAGGCCTGCCATCCCTTTATACCATAAGCCTCATAAAAGGCAGTATTGGGCTTATAGGCAACGCACAAGTGCTGGGTAGCATCTATAATAGCCTTATTAAAGGCAAAGATAGGATCCTCTTCTATTAATAAATGCTTGGGAATCTTTTCTAAATCGGTATCCAATCCAATACATAAAAAGGATTCCTTTTTACGAATCTGTTCTACTAAAAAACGGCTGGTCATAGGTCTTAAAATGTCTCCGAGGCTTCTTTTAATTTCTCCGTATTCTCCACCAGACTAAGTTCGTCTATAATACGTTGAATATCACCATTAATAATATTTTGAAGATCGTAGAGGGTTAATCCAATCCTGTGGTCCGTTACCCTGCCTTGTGGGTAATTATAGGTCCTGATTTTCGCAGATCGGTCTCCACTGCTGACCTGCGAATTTCGCTTGGCCGCATCTTCCTCCTGTTTTTTTGCCAGTTCCAGATCATACAGACGGGAACGCAGTACCCTAAAGGCTTTTTCCTTGTTCTTATGCTGCGATTTCTGATCTTGGCATTGAGCCACCAATCCCGTTGGCACATGCGTTAAACGCACCGCAGAGTACGTGGTATTCACAGATTGTCCTCCAGGTCCCGAGGAACAGAAAAAGTCGATACGAACATCCTTGGGGTCTATCTGTACATCAAAATCCTCGGCCTCCGGTAGTACCATTACCGTAGCAGCACTGGTATGTACCCTACCTTGGGTTTCGGTCTGGGGCACACGTTGCACCCTATGCACTCCTGCCTCAAACTTTAGCGTTCCGTAAACATCCTCACCGGTAACCTCAAACTGGATCTCCTTGTACCCTCCACTTGTTCCTTCACTTAAATCTATAACATTGGTCTTCCACCCTTTGGATTCACAATATTTGGTATACATCCTGAACAGGTCTCCAGCAAAAATACTGGCTTCGTCCCCACCGGTCCCGGCACGAACCTCAACCACCACGTTCTTGGCATCTTCAGGATCCTTGGGAATTAACATAAATTTGATTTCTTCCTCCAATTTTGGCAGCTTTTCCTTCGCTTCATCCAGCTGCATCTTGGCCATTTCTACCATTTCAGCATCACTACCATCGGACAGTATTTCCTCTGCCTCGGCAATATTATTGGTCAACTCCAAATAAATAGCCCTTTTATCTACAAGCTGCTTCAAATCCTTATACTCCTTATTCAGGGCAACATACTTCTTCTGATCGGCAATTATACCCGGTTGGATTATAAGGTCGGAAACCTCATCAAAACGTTGCTTAACTATATTTAACTTATCTATCATATACAATCTACACTTGGACTGCGAATTTACGATAATTTTGTACATTTAAGCATATCCTTCTCAATAGATGAATTCAATTCTCTATTTTAAAACCTATATACTAAGTGCACTCCTTGTCAGGGTCTATAGGTAAACAGTCTTTCTTTTCCATTTAATCAATCTCTTTGTCAGGGGTGTTACATTAAAAACAGCCAGTGTTCATCTAAAAATGAACTAAAAGAATCTTGTACTGTATATTTTAGGAATATCAAATAACAGGCCTCTGAGCAGAATCCTTGGAAGAAATAGCTACAACGCAGACTTAAAAGGAAATTTTTCTTCTATAGTCTAATTAAATAAGATACCACTGCTTTTATGCATTGTATTGCTGCTATCCACAATAATAGCCTCAGTTCCCTGTAACTGATTTATAAGCGCCATACCAGAATCAACACCCAGCACAAAAATAGCCGTAGCCAACGCGTCCGACAATTCGGCCGTTTTGGAAAAAACAGATACACTACTTATACCCGAAGTGGGGTTTCCTGTACGGGGATCTAGAATATGGGAATATTTTTTACCATCAAAGGTGATATATTTATCGTAACTTTCAGAGGTGGCAACAGAGGATTCCAAAACCGGTAACCACGAAAAAATCTTATCCTTGCCATGTGGATTAGCTATACCGATCAACCATTTCTCACCGGTAGCCTTGGTCCCCCAAGTGGTTAGATCTCCCCCGGCATTGATTACTCCTCCACGCACCTGCTTTTCTACCAATAGTGCTTTTGCCTTGTCGGCCGCATACCCTTTACCAATTGCTCCCAAACCAATCTTCATTCCTTTGAGCTTCAAAAATACAGTATGTTGCTCTTCATTTAGGACAATCTTCCTATACCCCACCTTGGCTACTGATTTTCTCAACTGCTCTTGGTTGGGCCGGTATTTCATACTACCGTCAAATTTCCAAATATCGTCCATTCCGGCAAAGGTAATATCAAAGGCCCCACTGGTAATCTCTGATATCTGATTGGCTCGATCTATAAGTTTAAAAAGCTCCACACTTACTTTTACGGGCCTAATCCCTGCATACTTGTTTACTTGGGAAATTTCGGACTCCTCGTCCCAAGAAGATATTATTTTTTCTATTCTTTTTATTTCAGAAACTGCCTCCTCAATATTTATATAACCAATTTCCTCATTGTCCGCCACTACGCTAATATCAAAACTGTTGCCCATTAAATGTACGGTACGCTGAACGGTAACAAACTTCTTTTCCTGGGAAAAACCCGCAAGAGCTGTAAAAACCCACAATAGCAACACTAACAGCCTCAACTTATTACCGATTTAAATATTAATCTACTAGTACCTTTTTTTGGAACTGTCAATATTGAAGATTTTAGTTTCTCTTCATAAAAGACATTGCACATCATTGCTATGCTGTAAGACGACACACATAACAACCAGAACAAAACAACTAAGCCCTTGCAGAACATACACAATAAGACAGCGAATATCGTAATGGACAAAAGAATTGGGGGGTAATTCATATTATACAACAACTTTAATGGATCGGATTATTCAAATACGCGAAGAATCTGCCCGTTCAACTCCGTTTTAAATATTTTTAGGGGTTTGGCAGGGGTACTGCCTACTTGATTTAACGGAGTACCATCTTGGTCGAATCGTGAATTATGGACGGAACACTCAAATATACCACCATCTTCCTGCTGAAACCGTACTTGATCATAGCCCTCATGACTACATATCTGGCTCGCCGCTACAAAATTACCTTCGAGATTTTTCACCACCACCACGTCGTTTTTCAAGATAAAATCCCCGTTGTTCTTAAGCTTGGCTCCTTCTTCCGAATCTAGATCAATGGTGAAGTCCACTCCCGATGGCTCCTCTTTAATATCTCCATCCGCTTTATCTTTTGAACAACCACCTACACAGGGAAATACCAACGCAAATGCCGCCCCGCTTCCTAGCGTTCTTAAAAACTGCTTTCTTTCCATTACGAAGACTTTTAATAGAACAACGCAGAAAAAAGAGTATTCGTATACCTTAATATATAAAGGTCCCAAACTCACTATTAATTGTGAGTTTTTTAACATCACTCTCTTCTACCCTACCTACAATTTGGGCAGGCACGCCAAAACTTTCGGAAATAGCGATGAGATCATTGGCAATAGATGGTTTTACGTAGAGCTCCAACCTATGTCCGCAGTTGAACACTTGGTACATTTCTTTCCAATCGGTCCCGGATTGCTCCTGAATTAACTTAAACAATGGCGGAACAGGGAACAGCTTATCCTTTATCACGTGGAGGTTATCTATAAAGTGAAGTATTTTGGTTTGGGCTCCCCCACTACAATGAACCATTCCATGAATATCCTTACTAGTGTACTTACTCAATATTTTCTTTACGATAGGAGCATAGGTCCTTGTGGGCGATAATACCAATTTACCGGCATCCAAGGGTGCATTGGGCACCTCATCGGTCAACTTAACATTACCGGAATAAACTAGGTCTTCAGGAACAGCAGAATCATAACTTTCAGGGTATTTTTCTGCCAAATATTTGGAGAACACATCGTGACGTGCAGAGGTGAGTCCGTTACTGCCCATGCCACCGTTATACTCCTTCTCGTAATTTGCCTTACCAGAGGAAGACAGGCCTACAATGACATCACCGGCCTCTATATTTGCATTATCAATAACTTCACTTCTCTTTAGCCTTGCCGTTACCGTGGAATCTACGATAATAGTACGAACCAAATCTCCCACATCTGCCGTCTCGCCACCAGTAGACCTAATGGTGATCCCGTGTTTTTCCAAATCGGAAATCAATTCCTCCGTGCCATTTATTATAGCTGAAATTACCTCTCCGGGTATCAAATTTTTATTCCTACCAATAGTAGAGGACAGCATAATATTATCGGTGGCGCCAACACATATCAAATCGTCCACATTCATAATTAGGGCATCCTGTGCAATTCCCTTCCAAACTGAAATATCGCCAGTCTCCTTCCAATACATATACGCCAATGAGGATTTGGTCCCAGCCCCGTCTGCATGCATGACCAAACAGTATTTCTCATCATTGGTCAAATAATCTGGTACTATTTTACAAAATGCCTTTGGAAACAAGCCCTTATCAATATTTTTAATGGCATTATGTACGTCTTCCTTGGACGCGGAAACCCCTCTTTGGTCGTATCTTTTACTATTGGATGAGCTCATGATTATAAGTTTGCGACAAAAATAGAAGAATCCATAAAAAAAAGCCCACATTTTGTAGGCTTTTAATTAAGAATTTATCAGCGTACGCCTATTTAATAAACAATAGTTCCCTATATTTTGATAATGGCCAATACTCATTTCCTATTAATTGCTCCAATTTATCACAATGGTAACGGATCTGATCAAAGTATGGCCGTACATGGTCACAATAAGCAAAGGCCTTCTTATTGATCTCTACCATATTGTTCGCCTTTTTTCTTTCTTCCACCATGGCATCGGTCTTTATCTTTATATCGCGAATGTGCTCTGAGATACGCTCTACAATATCCAATTGGCTTTCGGACATTTTTTTATGCGCAGCACCATACACCTCCTTTAAGCCAACAACATTTTTTATCAATTTATTCTGATATTCCACTGCCGCAGGAATGACATAACCATAGGCGAGCTCGGTAAACACCCTACCTTCTATTTGAATATGGGAAACATACTCTTCCAATTCCACCTCCTGCCGCACTCTTACCTCAATCTCGCTCATCACGTTCATGGATTTAAAAAGTGCCAGACTCTCCTTAGATGTAAGCACTTTCAATGCCTGTGGTGTATTCTTATTATTGCTCAGCCCTCTGGATTTTGCCTCGTTCTCCCAGGCCTCACTATACCCATCCCCTTCAAACCTTATTCTTTTACAGGTCTTAATATATTCTCTAAGGACATTAAAAATAGCCTCATCCTTTTTTAGCCCCTTTTTATCCACCAACTGATCTACCTCTTTTTTAAAAGACAACAATTGTTTGGCCATTATGGTATTTAGAACAGTCATAGGCTTGGCACAATTGGCCTTGGACCCCACTCCCCTCATTTCAAACTTATTGCCGGTAAATGCAAAGGGGGAGGTACGATTACGATCGGTATTATCCAATAAAATTTCCGGGATCTTACCTACCACATTCAACTTTAATTCGGTTTTTTCCTCAGGGGATAATTTACCTTTGGACACCCCCTCCAGTTCATTGAGCACCTCGTTCAATTGCTCTCCTATAAAAATAGATAGGATGGCAGGCGGGGCCTCATTGGCCCCCAACCTATGGTCATTACTGGCCGAGGCTATGGAGGAGCGCAACAACTCCTCATAATTATCCACCGCCTTGATGGTGTTCACAAAAAAGGTTAGAAACTGCAAGTTTTTCATAGGGGTAGAACCAGGACTTAAAAGATTTACCCCGGTATCAGTAGACAGCGACCAGTTGTTATGCTTCCCGGAACCGTTGATTCCGGCAAAGGGTTTTTCATGAAACAACACCTTAAAATGATGTTTATCCGCTATCTTCTCCATAACATCCATAAGCAATAGATTGTGGTCTACTGCCAAGTTGGTCTCTTCATATATAGGGGCCAGTTCAAACTGATTTGGAGCCACTTCATTATGCCTTGTTTTCACCGGGATACCCAATTTGGTACATTCATTCTCCAATTCCTTCATAAAACTCAGCACCCGCCCTGGTATCACACCAAAGTAATGATCATCCAATTGTTGGCCCTTTGCCGCAGAGTGACCTATCAATGTCCTCCCGGTCAAACTTATGTCGGGCCTGGATAAAGCCAAAGATTTATCTATTAAAAAATACTCTTGTTCCCACCCCAATGTGGCATAGACCTTAGATACGTTTTTATCAAAGTATTTTGCTACAGCGGTGGCCGCATCGTCCACGGCACCCAACGCCCGCAACAAAGGAGCCTTATTATCCAGTGCTTCACCTGTGTAGGCCACAAAAACTGTTGGAATACACAGCGTGGTGCCGTACAAAAAAGCAGGCGATGTTGGATCCCAGGCCGTATACCCCCTAGCCTCAAAGGTATTCCGTATACCTCCATTGGGAAAACTGGAAGCATCTGACTCCTGTTGTACCAATTGGCCACCTCCAAACTTCTCCATAACCCGTCCTTCAGGAGAAAAATCAAAGAAAGCATCGTGTTTTTCTGCCGTAGATCCCGTGAGTGGCTGAAACCAATGCGTATAATGGGTAGCCCCCATAGAAATGGCCCAAGTCTTCATCCCCTCCGCTACCTGGTCTGCCACCTTCCTATCTATTTTAGCTCCTGAGACCACCGCAGCCTTCACCCGATCATAAGCCTCCTTAGTAAGATATTGGAGCATACGCTCTTCATTAAAAACGTTCATTCCAAAATATTCGGAACGCCTTCCGGCTTCCTCAACCTTAACACTACTTCTTATATAGCTGTTTTCTATGGCCTTAAATCTTTGATTAGACATAAACTCTAGTTTTTTTCACAAAAATAACAATTTGTCAAAATAATCAACATAAAATAACTTTTTAATAAAGAACCCCCCAAAAAACAGGGGGGTCAAAAAAAATAATATCATTTTAATCGATTTACCCTTCAAAAAATAGACTATATGCTGAAAATTATTATTTTTGTTCTCGTTAATAATAAAATCAACAATACATATTATGAGCAAGTCTAAATTAGAATACATTTGGCTAGATGGGTATGAGCCCACACAGAACATGAGAAGTAAGACAAAGGTCGAGGATGATTTCAGTGGTAAACTGGAAGATTGTCCAATTTGGTCTTTTGATGGAAGTTCAACTCGTCAAGCCGAAGGTGGAGACTCTGATTGTGTCTTAAAACCTGTAGCTATATATCCAGATCCACATCGTGCAAATGGTTATTTGGTAATGACCGAAGTTATGAATGCCGATGGTACTCCACACGCATCCAACGCCAGGGCCACAATTGAAGATGAGGACAATGATTTCTGGTTTGGATTTGAACAAGAATATTTCATTATGGACACCAGAACAGGACTACCTTTGGGCTTCCCAAGAGGTGGTTACCCTAAGCCACAGGGAATGTACTACTGCTCCGTTGGAGGTCTTAACACCCACGGTCGCGACTTGGTAGAGGAGCACGCTGATGCTTGTATCGCCGCCGGACTTAACTTTGAAGGCATTAACCAAGAAGTAGCTTGTGGACAGTGGGAATTCCAATTGTTTGCGAAGGGTGCTAAAAAAGCTGGTGATGAGATTTGGGTTGCCAGATATTTATTGGACAGATTGACCGAAAAACACGGTTATTATATAGAGTA
>CAXAVP010000040.1:0-23132 GCA_963972175.1 uncultured Arenibacter sp. | reverse complement strand
AAATGATATTACTAGTTTAAAGTTTTTTGTAAATGCAGTAAACACCAATACCAGTGGTGTTGATATAGTAGTGAATTATAAAAATGTTGTCGTTGGCAGTGGTAATCTAGGAGCTACCATAGCGGCTAATTTTAATAAAACAGAAATTGATGGTCAAATTAAAACACCTAGTTTGTTGGCCTCCAATGGTTATGAGATTTTCAACAGGAAAGAACAAGCTAGAATTACAACTGTTCGACCTAAATCTAAAATTCTTCTTGGTTTTGATTACAATATTGAAAAATGGAATTTTATTTTAAACAATACCTATTTCGGGGAGGTGAAGTGGGATCACGGTTCCGATCCATCAAAGGATCAAGTCTTTGCTGGAAAGGTAATTACCGACCTTATTTTTGGCTATGATTTTTCACAAAAAATATCGGCTACCATTGCTGTAAATAATTTGCTAAATGTCTATCCGGATGAATTGGACCCCAAAGGGGATGTTGTTACGGATTTAGGTGGAAGGTTTAAGTATCCATGGGAAGTCAATCAGTTTGGTTTTTCCGGAACGATAATAAACGCAGGACTTTCCTTTAAATTTTAATCAATATATCTTAACAAAGTTATAGTTAGAGTATAAAACTCCCCACAACGGGGAGTTTTTTGTGCTAAAGTGCTAAAAAAGAGGGTTATAATGCCTCAATGTAAATTTAATGTTAAGTAATTGTATATTTTTCGTAAAATATCTTTATCTTTATATCGTTGATAGTTTATAAATAATTTTTAAATCCCAAATAGAATGAAAGGAATAACACTAATTTTCGCACTTATATTTTCAGTTGTAATAAACGCACAGGAAGTAAAACCCGTTTTTCAACAAGATGGAGACGTTTTAAAGGCTACCTATTTTCATGATAACGGAGAAGTTTCCCAAGAGGGACAGTTTTTAAATGGAAAGCTGCATGGGGAATGGAAGATGTATGATGTAGATGGTAAGAAAATTGCCATGGGAGAATACGTTGATGGGAAAAAATCCGGAAAATGGTTCTTCTGGGAAGGGAAAAAGCTTAAAGAAGTAGATTTTGTAGATAGCAAAATTGCCAATGTAACCCAGTGGAACAGTGTAGGACAGTTGGCGATCAATAAATAGATACTATAACTTATTTAATAAAAACCGGCGAAATTCGCCGGTTTTTTTGTTTTATACCCTGGCCTCAATCGAAAATTGAATTCCTTGTAGGTTGTGCGCTAGCAATCAAGGAGTGTTTTTGCTTCTCTATCAGTTTATAGGACCGCTCTGTGTTGGGGCGGTGCAAAAAGGGAGCAAAGTGTAGGAGTGGTGTGGAATATTATTGGTATTCCCTACAACTTTTTATGACGGTGCATTACTGCTGCAGCAAAATGAAATAAATATAAACCCTTTATGGCCCTATAATTATGGGGTGTGACTCTTTCCTTTCCAAGCAATAAAGAGCTGGCGAAAAAGTTGGAAGGCCATCCAACTTTTTCGCCAGCTTATTTGTATCACTAATACGGCTGTGTTAGCCTTTCCCTCAGTAAGTGGGAAATTAGGATGCTACTTGGGCAGCTTCTGGTTTGTCCACCGCTGCTGCAGTTCTCCTTCTAAGGGCAATCTTAATCCGGTATACGATATTAAATAGCACCGGAACAATGATCAAGGTAAGGAAGGTAGCCACAATGAGTCCAAAGATAACCGTCCAGGCCAATGGTCCCCAGAAAATAACATTGTCCCCTCCTATGTATATATGTGGGTTGAATTCCGAGAATAGGGCAAAGAAATCTATGTTTAAGCCTATTGCCAGGGGTATTAATCCCAAAACAGTTGTTATAGCTGTCAGGATTACCGGCCTTAGCCTGGCCTTTCCACCCTTAACGATGGCGGCAGTGGCATCTTCCTTGGATAACAGGGCCTTTTCATCCATTCCCAGTTGTACCTTTTTACGGTCTATAAGGATCTGGGTGTAATCTAACAGTACCACCCCGTTGTTTACTACAATACCAGCCAAGGAAATAATACCCATCATGGTCATCATAATAACAAAGGACCAACCTGTGATCATGAGGCCTCCAAATACGCCTATGAAGCTTAGGAAAATGGCGATCATTATGATCAGAGGTTTGGATATTCCGCCAAATTGAAATATCAAGATCAGCATAATAAGTCCCAATCCCGTAAAAAAGGCACCTACCAGGAAGAGCATCTGTTTGTTTTGCTCCTCTATTTGCCCCGTATAGTCTATTTTTATATCAGCTGGAAGGTTTTTAAATTCTTCCATCTCATTCTGTATTTCGGCCACGATGGCGGCGGCATCCGTAAACCCTGGCTGAAGTCCGGAATAAACTGTTACCACCCGTCTGTTGTCCCGGTGCTTAATAGCGCTAAATCCCGAGGTATTGCGTTCTGTAGCCACGGCAGAGACGGGAATTTCCTTTATTTGACCGGTAGACTGATCCCTAAAGATGATATTCTGATTGAAAAGGGCACTTTTGTTGTACCTTAAATCTTCACTAAAGCGTACATTAATATCGTAATCTTCACCATCTTCCTTATAAATCCCAGCCTTTTCGCCAAATAAGGCCCTTCTAAGTTGGCTTCCTACCTGGCCTACCGCTACTCCCAGTTCCCCTGCTTTTTTGCGGTCTACTACCACTTGCATGGAAGGCTTACTCTTGTTAACGTCGATCTTTAATTCTTCAATACCAGCTATATTTTTAGTATTGATAAAGTTTCTAATGTCCTCGGCCGTATTAATAAGTTGGTCGTAGTCCTTGCCTTCCAATTCTATATTAATGGGATAACCGGCAGGAGGGCCATTGGCATCTTTTTCTACGGAGATGGCCACCCCTGGATAAATACCACTTAAACCGGCTTGTACCTTGGCACGGATGTCTTCGGTATTTTTCCCTTTCCTGTACTTGTATTCACTAAAGTTAACGGTAACCTTGCCCCTATGTGGCATTTCTGCCGAGGAGCCCCCATCTGTCAAAGGATTGCCCGCTCCTTCACCCACCTGGGATACGGCAGAGGTCATCATAAAGTTTTTCCCATTGTACATATATTCCTCATCATTGATGATGGCATAGATCCTATTCTCAATATCCAGGGTAATGGCATTTGTTTTTTCAATGGCCGTTCCCTCCGGATATTCTATATAGACATATATTTCGTTGGGTTTATTGTCTGGAAAGAATTCTATTTTTGTCCTTCCGCTACCCACCGACATCCCGAAGAGCATAAATACCACAACCAGTAGCATGGCAGTAATCCCAAAATACCAGTAAACGTTTTTGCCTCTCAGGGCGTGCACCAATCTTTTTTCGTACCAGTTTTCAAAGCGGGTCATGGTGTTCTTTTGAAAACGGATGGCCCATTTTTTTAAGGCATATTTATAGATCCAAAACATGGCCGCTGTTACGATCATAACAGTACCCAAACCTCTTATGGCCCCGCCAACCAATAGGATTAACAAGCCCAGTCCGCCCATAATTATACTTATACGGACCAACTGTTTAACGGTTAGTTCCTTTTCATCGGTGTCCATAAAGTTGGACACTAACATGGAGTTCATAAAGATAGCCACGAACAGGGACGATCCCAGCACAACGGACAAGGTGATTGGGAAGTAGATCATGAACTGCCCAAAGATTCCGGGCCAGAGTCCTAGTGGAACGAAGGCGGCTACCGTGGTGGCTGTTGAAATGATAATGGGAAAGGCAATCTCCCCAATACCCTTTTTGGCAGCTTCTATACGTGGCATGCCCTCATCCATTAAACGATAGACGTTTTCTACTACAACAATTCCATTATCTACCAACATCCCCAGTCCCATGATCATACCAAATAGAATCATGGTATTCAGGGTATAGCCCAGCCAAGACAGGATCATAAAGGACATAAACATGGACATAGGTATGGCAAAACCAACAAATAGGGCATTGCGGAATCCTAAAAAGAACATCAGTACGCCAACCACCAGTATGATCCCGAAAATAATGTTGTTCACTAGATCGTCTACCTGATTAAGTGTCCTGGTAGAGGAGTCGTTGGCTATGGATATGTGCAGATCGGGAGGAAAATAATTCTCCTTGGTGGTCTTTACCAGTTCCCTGATCTTATCTGCGGCGGAAATGGAGTTTTGGCCTGCCCGTTTTTTTACGTCCAGCATCACCACGCTTTCCCCAAATTCCCGTGCATAGGTGGTCTTGTCCTTTTCTTCAAAACTTATTTGGGCAATATCTTTTAGGTAAACGGCGCCGTTGTCCGATTTTACAACAAAGTCGTTTAGTTGAGCAGGATCTTCAACTTCCCCTAATATTCTAATGGTTCGGCGTTGTCCGCCTACTTTTAGGTTCCCTGCGGACATGGTCATATTGCCATTGCCTATTGCTTGCATTACATCGTCAAAGCTCACCTTGGCGGCCATCATTTTGTAGACATCCACGGCTACTTCCACTTCCTTTTCCTGGGCACCCCGTATGTCGGCTTTTTTAACCTCCGGAAGGTTTTCTATTTCATCCTGTAAATATTCGGCATATTCCTTTAGCTTTTCAACCGGATAGTCGCCCGTAAAGTTGACGTTCATAATAGGAACCTCCTCGGAAAAATTTAGGTCGAATACGTTGGGTTCTACTTTGGCCCCGTTAAAGGTAGGCCAATCTTCACTGGCCTTTTCACTATCAACCTCGTCCTTAACCTTTTGTTTGGCCGCCTCAACACTTATCTCCTCATCAAATTCTACCGTAATGATGGAGTAGTCCTCCTGGGAGGTTGAAATGATTTCTACGACGTTGCTTATGTTCTTAAGTTCGTCCTCCAATGGGTCTGTAATCAGTCGTTCTATATCCTCTGCGGTATTACCTGGATAAGGGGTGCTGATATAGATTTTGGTTTCTATGATCTCTGGAAAGTCTTCCCTGGGCATGGCAAAATAGGAGGAAAAGCCAATCCATAGAAAAATTCCTATCATTACATAGATTACCGAGGGGTTGTCTATGGCCCAGGACGATAAACTAAATTCTTTGTCTGCGTTTTTTTGTAGTTTGCTCATGGACCTATTAGTTTAAAATTTTCACCTTTTGGCCATCTTTTACGCTTCTGGCTCCTTCTTTAATAATATGGTTGCCATCTTCTATTCCTGAGACAACCTCTACATATCCATTTTGTGTCTTGCCTGTAGCTATGATAATCTTTTTTGCCACCGCTTCATTATTGTCATTTAGTTCTTCGGCCTTATAGACATATTGCTCCCCTTCGGCATTTTCAGATACAATGCTCTGTGGGACCAGAATGGCATTTTCACTGGTATAGTCGTTCAACTGAACCCTGGCGCTTAAATTTGGTTTAATGTTGCCGTTTTTATTGGGAACTGGAATCTCTACGGTGAAAGATCTATTGCCGGGGTTGATAAAGTTTCCGGTTTGCCTAATGGTGGTCTTTACACTGTCTCCCAGCACAGGGAAATATACCTTGGCTTCCTTGCCGTTTTTAATACTGCCTAAATAGGTTTCAGGTACTTCCACGTCTATATACATATCGGACAGGTTTACAATTCGGAATATTTCGGATCCTGGTCCTGGCGAAACTACTGTTCCTTGGTCTTTAATAACATCATCTATAATTCCGGAAAATGGGGCGCGGATGCTAGATTTGCCAAGCTGGCTCTGCATCTGTTTAACATTGCTCTCTATGGCTTCGTAATTGGTCTTTGCCTGTAAATACTGAATTTCAGAGCCAATTTTTTGATCCCAAAGTCTTTTTTGGCGTTCAAAGGTGGTTTTGGCCAATTGGGCCTGTGTTTTTAATTGTGCTACCTGACTGCTCAATCCACCGTCATCTATGGTGGCCAATAGCTGCCCTTTGTATACCTTTTGACCGTCCTTGACATAGACTTTTTGAAGTACCCCTTGCATTTCTGGATAGATCAGTACATTTTGTTTGGTCTGTACATCGCCCTGTAGGTCCAGATAATGGTCAAATTGCTGGGGATTGGCTACAATGGTGGTCACCAAAGGAAGGTTTTCCTGTCCGGACAATGAGCCAATGGCAGAATCCAACTTTTTTATTTCCGATTCCAATGCCTTTTGCTTTTCGGAGAGTTCGCTTTTTTTGGCGCGCAGTGCCTGGAGGTCACCGCTTGGGATTAGATCATCTGTTGATTGCTGATTATTTCCCCCACATGAGACGATTAGGGCTCCCAGTACTACTATGTGAAATATTTTTTTCATGATGTATAGGTTGATGTTGCTTGTTAGTTTTTATTGTTAAGGACTGTTTCCAATTCTGTTTTTTTATTGATGACCTCTACCATGGACTGAAGGTATTCCTGCTGTGCGGTGTAAAGCTGTGTCTGGGCCTGCCTAAGTTCAAAACTGCTGGCAAGACCTTCTGTATACTTAATTTGATTTTTGTGCTCTATACGTTCTGCCAAGGCGAGGTTTTCACTGGCTGTTTCATATTCCTCAATAGAAAACAGATAGTTGCTTTTAGCGGTTTTGTGCTGTAATCTTATGCTTTGTTCCGTTTCTGATAATTGGGTTCTTGCTTTTTCCAAAGCAATTTTTGCCCTAGCGGTCTTGGCACTTCTACCAAGGGAGCTAAATATTGGGATATGTAGGTCCAGACCCAGTACGGAAGAATCAAACCAGTCTGGATCGCCTCCAAGGAAATTAAATTTATCGCTATAGGAGGTGCTGCCGTAGTTTACAAAGGCGTTTAAGGTTGGCAGGGCCAAACTTTTCTGTAGCTTAAGCTCCAGTTCACGTTGTTGGTTCAGGTTGGTTACGATCTTAAAATCTATATTCCTATCCAGTACGAGGTCTTCCTCCAACAGGTCTAAACGTATTTGTTCCTGAGCCAAGTCACTAAGGTTTTCCTTAAGTTTTGTAGGAGCATCAATGTCCAAGCCCATAATAAGATTTAACATTTGGAGTGTAATGGTCTGTAAACGCAAAGAGTTTTTTAGCTGGTTGTCTACAGAGGACAGGGTAATCTGTAATTGTTCCACACTTTCCTCGTCCCCAAGTCCGTTTTCATATAGTTTTTGGGTTTCAAAGAGATTTTTTTCCAGATTGGCCTTGTTTTTTTCCAAAATGGCAACGCTTTCTTGGGATAGCAATACATTGCCATAGGCTTCAACGACCGATTTGCGTACTTCCAATTGGGTCTTTTCCTTATTGTTGTTGCTGTAGGCAATAAAGGTTTTGGCAGCTTGTATGCCCACTATGTAGGATCCGTCAAATATCTGTTGCTTTAAGGTTGCCGTGGCATTCATGGTCTGGGGTTGGCCAAATACCACTGGGATGAAGGTTCCGGCTTCCCCACCGGCCAGCTCGGCGGGCAGAAGGGAAACGGGTTGTTTTAACTGATTTTGATAACTTACGGCTCCATCTATTTGGGGAAGTCCAGTGGCTATTGTTTCCCATTTTTGTTTTCTGGCATCCAAGAGGTCGCGGTCTGCATTTATGGCCCCGTAATTGTTTTCCAAGGCAAAGTCTATTGCTTCCTCCAAAGTAAAATTATAGGTTTCCTCCTGTGCAAAGCTCCAGGTGGTTGTGAGTAGCGACATAAGTGCTATGAGATAGTTTTTCATAAAGTTGAAGTTATGTGTTGATGACGAGTTCTTTGTTTTTTACTCTTGGGTTGAATTGATTATATTATTTAGTATCTTTCTTCCTTTTGGTGTTACAATTCCACGCAAATGATATTCTAGAAAATAATCCTGTAAGTCTTTTACGGGGAAAGTTCCTTCAGGAAAGAAGCGATTGTCCTTAATACTGGCTACTCCAGAAATATAAATACGGGATATAAATTCCACGTTTAAGTTTTTTCTGTAAATGTCCAGTTCCAATCCCCTTTTTATATTGTTTACAGTACACTCTTGCATAAGTTCGTAGTGTTTTTCCTTAAGGTTGTGAAAGATCTTGGGATAGTATTTTTGCAATTGGTATTGGGGGGACGACTTCTCATCCTTTAGATGTGAAATGACGAATTTTTTAATATCGTACAACTCTTCAATAGGGTTTTTGCCATTTGCACATATGATGTTTATTCCTGCGTTGATTTTGTTGAATATGCTAAGAGTAGATTCTTGGACCAACTTGGTCTTATTTTCAAAATGAGTGTAAATCGTTTTCTTGGAAATTCCCATCTCATTGGCCAAATCATCCATGGTTACACTTTTAAAACCGTAGTTTAAAAACATATCCACTGCCTTATCTAAAATTTTTTCCTTCATAGAGGGGGCAAAGATAGGTTTGGAAACTTTAGAAACCAAAAAAGTTTCTTAGGTTTTACCATTTCTTAACAAATTGAATTACAACTGCCTTTTTCACATTCACTTTATTTGATTATGCCATGTGGGCTGTTTTAACGTATTTTAGTAAAAAATTGCCATTATGCATAGCGTTGAACAATATAGGGCCGACTTTATGGCCCATTTAGAGGCTAAGACCCCGAGCAAGGAGCCTGCAAATCTATATAAGCCTATTTCCTATATCCTGAATTTGGGGGGCAAGCGTTTAAGACCGGTCTTGACCTTGATGACCGCCGATATTTTTGGGACCGACCATAAAAGGGCTCTGGATGCTGCTATGGCGATAGAGGTTTTTCATAATTTTTCTTTGGTACATGATGATATAATGGATGAGGCACCCTTGAGGAGGGGCAAAGAGACTTTGCATAAAAAATGGAATCTTAACACGGGTATATTGTCTGGCGACGCAATGCTCATTTACAGCTATCAACTTTTTGAGTCCTATTCCCCTGTTATTTTTAAGCAGTTGCAGCAGTTGTTTAGTCAGACAGCACTGCAAGTGTGCGAGGGGCAACAATACGATGTGGATTTTGAGGATAGGGATGATGTTACCATACCGGAATACCTGCTTATGATTGAATATAAAACTGCAGTTTTGGTAGCAGCTGCCATGAAAATGGGAGCTATAATAGCGGAAGAAAGTGGGGAAGCACAGGACTTGATCTATGAGTTTGGCAAGCATCTGGGTATAGCCTTTCAGTTACAGGATGATTATTTGGATGCATTTGGGGACCCACAGCGCTTTGGAAAACAGCTTGGAGGGGATATAATAGAAAACAAAAAGACCTATTTATATCTTAAAGCTTTGGAAATGGGGTCGCCCATTCAGGCGCAGGAACTGGAGCATTTGTTTTCACTTAAGCCCACTAACCCAACTGATAAGATAAAAACGGTAAAGGAGTTGTTTCATGAAACCGGGGCGGTAACAGAATCGCTAAAAGCAATAGAAGACTATACGGAAAAGGCATTTCATTTTCTGGATAAGCTTGGTCTAGGGCAAAGCAAAAAGGAGGCATTAATACAATTTGGGACATCCTTAATGAAAAGGGAGGTGTAATTGGCCCTAACCCTAATATCAATGCCCCTCTTTCCAGGAAGAGGGGGCATTTTGTTGTATAGAAATATTGTCTATTTCTTTAAGCTTGCCAAAAATTCTATTACATCACGTATTTCGCGCTTGGACATCAGGCTGCCCATTGGGGGCATTCCAGAAGCCATATTCTGTCTTTTCTCAATCCGGGACAAGGCAATTTCCATGGGTTCCGCATCAGAGGTCTTTAGTATTAATTCATCTTCGGTTTCCTCATCCAATATACCGGTCACCTGTTGTCCGTCTTTTAAGGTTACGGTTACCATTCCATAACCTGGGGACAAACGTGCACTGGGGTTTATCAGGGCTTCCAATAATTGCTCCCTGCTCAAGATATTCCCAATATTGTCCAAGGCAGGACCCACGGTTCCTCCGCCTCCGTTGATGGAGTGGCAGCGAACACACTGTCCTGTAGAATTATTGTTAAAGTATATATAGCCTTCCCTTCTGTTTCCACCATTTAGGGTTTCGGCATAGGCGTCCAGTCCATCTCCGCTAGATTTAAGATCCCCTAACTGGGCAATAAGCGCTTCGGAACCAGTGGCTTCAATGGCTTCCGTTAGATCTAGTATAACTGCATTGGAAAGCTTGTTGTTAATACCTTGGTTAATTAAGGAGCTTAAGACGTCCCTACTCTTTTGCAGGGGCAGATCGCCCAGCACGCTCAGCATTTTTTGTTGCTCATTAATGGATCCGCTTTTAAAAATGGGTTCCACAATACTAGTTAAACTTTCTTTTGGGATATCTATCTGGCTCACTAATCCCACAGCTACAGTGCGGACATTTCTGTCCTTGTCCTGCATACCAATTTTCATGGTCACTTCAATGTTGTTGTACTCCAATTCTCCCAGTGCTTTTAGCATGGCCGCACGCACTTTAGGGGAGGTGTGGTGTTTCATAATAATGGCCAGTTGGGCATTGTAAGTATCCATTTTTAGGGAGGTCAGGGTAAGGGCTGCGGCTTCTAAAATATCCGGATCCTTATCTTTTAGAAAGTTGGGGATATATTTTCCAATCTTGTTTCTAACCACGTTGGTGTCCCTGTTAACTTCCCCTCTATAGCGACCGTCTACCCTGTCCAAAACAGAGGGGGAGGCCCATGTGCCAATAGTGGTAAGGGCTTCGCCCCTAAGGGCATTGGGAACCGTAGTTCTTTGGGCAAAATTGATCAACAGATCCAATTCTTTTTCACCACCTACCCTAAGGGCAGCATTGATGCTTCTGCGCAAAAGGGGTTCTGAGGTAAATTTTTCCTCTTGCAGCAAGGAAGCTAGGGCCGGCAAAGCACTTTCAATGGACCAGTCGTCATTTATGGCCCTTGCCGCCTCTGTTACAATATACTCGTCACTATCAGATAAAAACTTCACAATATGTTCATTCTGAAGTCGCCTTAAGACTAGGACCGCAGCAATCCGTAAGCTTCTACTGTCACTGTCTGCCAAGGCAATAATGGGATCGGTTTCCCCTATTCGGGATAGGGCCAAGACCCCGGCATGCCTTAGGTAAAGGTCCTCATCCTTATTGTCTTCCAACATTTTTATCAAGGGCTGCACTGCATTGCTATCCTTGATCCTGCCTAGGGCTTGGGCGGCAAAGAAGCGCACACGTGGATGTTCATGGGTAAGCAGGGCGATTAATTTGGGTCCTGCCTTGGTAAATTTTACATCACCCAAGATTTTAGTAGCCTGTGCTACAATTTCGGCATCACTTTCTTCTAGTAGTGGCATTAAGGACTCTGCCCTGTCCAATTTTTTTCTTGCCAATTGTCCAATGCCCCAAATACCGTGAATTCTGGCCAACTGATTTCCTCCGGGCGCAATGGCCTTGCTTAGGGCCTTAAAGCCTTTGTTGTTCCTATTTGCCAATTGAAACTGGGCTTTTTGGCGAATACGCATATCGGGATAGGCCAATAGTTGTAGCAGCTCATTTATGTCTTGATCGGAATAATCCAAGGTCATTAATCGTTCAGTTTCCGCTCGTTCTGCTTTTAGGTCGTTTTTGTTGTCGGTAACATCCAATTTCCAAACCCGCCCATAGTTTTTGGTATCCCAGCCGTTCATCCAGTCGGCTATATACAGGGCGCCATCCGGAGCAAAGCGGATTCCGGTAGGGAGAATGCCGCTTAGGATATCTTGTTCTTTATTTAACTCAAAGGAGGCTCCTTTAGGCTTAAGGTCAAAACTCCATATATGCGACCTACTGGGGTTTCCTACAAACTCTACCAAGAAAAATTTATCCCTCCATTCCTTTCCCAGGGCGGTACCCGGATTGTAGGCCATTCCAGTAGGGCCATTGTGGAAGTTCATTAAGGGCGGTATAATATAGGCGGCTTGGTTTTCCCAGCGGGGTACAAATAGCTTTTCGTCCATCCACACATTATAGCCATTGTTTTTTGGGTCGGTATACTTGCCATATTGCCAATTGGAGCGCCATCCGGCATCGGAACCTTCTACAATATAGACCAACCGTTCACTTTCGCCACGGTGGTCCCCGTCGTTATCGGCCGTAATTAGGTTGCCGTATTTATCAAATACAAACTCGTGGGTATTACGCACACCGGCTGCGAAGATCTCAAAATCACTACCATCCGGGTTGGCCCTTACTATGACCCCTTGATTAGGGTATTTATGATGGGTACCGTCCGCAGTGGTTATATTGGCTCCAATATCGCCAATACCCCAGTATATTTTTCCGTCGGGACCTTCAATGGCACCAGACATCCCATGGCCGCCAAACCCAATATGCACCCCATAGCCATGGGAGATAGAGGTCTTGTCCGTCATAATACCATCCCCGTCCTCGTCGGTTATCCTCCACATGTCAGGGGCAATACCCACAAACATATCGTTTTTTCTTACCAGTAGGGCTCCGGCCACATCGGATACTTCCTCATTAAAATCGTTCAGTATTCTAGTGGCAACATCGGCATAGCCATTGCCATTTTTGTCTTCCAGTTTCCATATTTCCTCTTTTTGAACGGTAAGGTCCCTCCAATCGTGAATGCTGTCGTTGTTTAAATCTTTTAGCCACTGGTTTTCCTTACTTTTTTGGGTGGCAAAGGTGGTGTGCAAAAAGTTCTTTCTGTCTTCAACGGACTGCAATGCAATGGAAGGGGTCATCCAGTGGCGAAATCCCCTGATATCAAATTCTGAGTTTTTTTGACGGTTGGTTCTGGTCAGGTAGATGTTTCCCTGGTCGTCTACAGACATGGCAACAGGGTCAGGAGCCAGTGAATCTGAGGCCCATAAGGATAGGCTTAGGCCTTCTGCAACCTGTGCCGGGACATTTTCCCTAATTTCCTGGAACCTGCTTTTGGCGTTCGTGGAATCTTCCCTAACAACCAATAAGGGTTCTTGTGGTTTCTTCGGTTTTTGGTCACAGGATACAGCAATTAGGCCAAGGAGGCATATGGTCAATGCAATTTTTTTTGCGCTTTTGGTTTGCATAGGGTTTGTTTGGTTTTAAATAACTTCAAAATATACGTGTATATTTCTATATTAGAAAACATTGCTTGTTAAAAAGAAAATACCCTGCGTAGTAAGGCCAGGATAAATTCTTTCTTGGGGCAGGCCGCAATAACCTTTATATCTTCTATTAGGGAGGTCTGTTCATCCAGAAATTTAAATATGCTTTGGGGATCCCGATTTTTGAACAAGGCACCAAATATTAGATGGCCCTTGCTATTGTCCCTATAAAGGATGTCCAGGAGAAGTAGGTCGTAAAACCAAAATCGGTTTTTTTTGGAGAAACTAGTAAAAGGCAGGCCTTTTTTTAGAAAAGGGACCAATTCCTTTACTTTTTGGTGGGTCCGCATAAAGGTATATCCAGAGCTTGGCTTGGCCCAGCCTCCAGCGACTCCTATGTGCAGTACATTTGCACTGTTTTGGAGGTTAAAATCATAACAGCTCATAGGGATATTGCCTCTTTCTTTTTGGATTATTGTATAGTCAGGGCAATTAAAATTTGTAAGGAGGTAATCGGCTATGGCCGACTCGTATTCCTGCGCAGGTAGGGGATGTTCTGAAAATAAGGTGTATTCTACCAAGGCCTGCGTTTTGGAAATGGGCAATACGTACATAAAGCGGGTATTGCCCTTTTGGGGAATGGAAAAGTCCATAAAAGTGGCTTGGTCCACATCAAAAGTCGGTTGTGGTGTTTTTACAAACCACCCTATAAAATGCTGCTGTAAAACGGGGTATTTTTTTTGATTCAGCAGTTGTTTATAGTCGAAAATACTATTGAATACCTGCTTGGCTTCATAGGTGTCCGTATTTGTTTGTACCAAAACTGCCGTACCCTTGTCTTCTATTGCCGTAACGGATCCTTCCAACAAACAGATGTTGGCGTATTCCTTAATCTTTTTGTCAAAGTTTTTATAGAATTCTTTTGCCCTCAGCATTTTATATTTATAGGGAGCTATGGGTATTCTTTTGGAGTAGTTCTTGTCCGCAACATGGATGTGGTTCCAGCTTTTGTAAATGAGGTCGTCAAATTCACCCGGGCCCATTTCCCAAAAACACCAGGTGCGGTCGTTGGTTCTGTTTAGGGATTTATCCAACAATAAAACAGCTTTATCGGAGAAATAAGGGTCCTTCCCAAGCGCATCGGCCAGCAGTAAACCAGAGGCCCCGGCACCAATAATAATGTAGTCATATGTAAACATGCGCGTTATCCCAATGTTGAGGCAACAAAGGCATTGCACCTTTGTTGGTTAAATTCAAAAGTACGAAATCTGTCTGTAGAAAAGATGAAGTGTATATTGATGTTGTGGATCTGGCAACGGGTGAGTAACTAGGTTTTTACAGTGCTTTTTTGCCCCCATTGGTCTTTTTAGAGGGTGAATATAGTTGCTATGGGGCGCAATATGGGGAGAATGGTGACTGCTATGGAAGGAGGTTTATTTGTTGGCGCCTATCGGTGTTCTGCTTGCCTTGTTGGTAGCCTTCCATTGGACAAAGTAGTGTCCATTAGGTTTTTTGTTTTGGAAGGGAGACGGGTTAAAGAGGGTGAAAAGCCTAGTGGACAGGTGTTTTGCCTCTATTTAGAACTATAATTTAGTTGAGGCTAAAAATTTGTTTTTATAAATAAAAATGTATTTTTGCGGAAATGTGTATTTCATGACGCGATCGGAGGAAAACTACATCAAAACCATATTTCATTTGGGAAGTAAAGGTAGTCGTGATGTGTCTACGAATGCCATTGCGGAAATTATGGAAACCAAGCCTTCTTCGGTTACCGACATGATAAAGCGACTTTCTGAGAAGGATCTGGTAAATTATAAGAGATACCAAGGGGTTTCCTTGACTTCTCTGGGCACTAAAACAGCCTTGGCAATCATTAGAAAGCACCGTCTTTGGGAAGTTTTTTTGGTAGAAAAACTGGATTTTTCCTGGGATGAGGTCCATGAAGTCGCCGAGCAGTTGGAGCATATTAAAAGTGACAAACTTATAGATAGCTTGGACCGTTTATTGGCCTATCCAAAATTTGATCCACACGGCGATCCCATACCGGACAAGAACGGGAGTTTTAAGGAAAGGGACCGGAAGTTATTAAGTGAGGTCCCGGTTCATACTGCGGGCTTATGTGTGGGGGTAAAGGATTCATCCACAACATTCTTGAAGTTTCTGGACAAAAATGGTATTGCCTTGGGGAATAGGATAAAGGTTTTGGAGATAGAGGAATTTGATGGTTCCTTGAATATTGAAATAGAGGGCAGAAAAATGCAAATTTCAAATGTTATTGCCTGCAACCTTTATATTAATGTGGAGTAGTGATAATGGTATAAAAAGATAGTGATAAAGAGTAAATAAAAGAATAAGGGTCGCTGTTCACTACTGCCAAGTTCCGGATATTTTGGAAAGTGAAAACGATTTTTGTTTAAAATAATACCCGGTTAAAACACGGGTTGATTAGTGTTAAATAGCATAAGAATATGGAAGGAATTATTAATTATTTTGAATCTATCAACCCTATTTTGGCGGCATTTTACGCCACCTTGTTTACTTGGGGCTTAACGGCTTTGGGGGCCGGCCTGGTCTTTTTCTTTAAGACCATGAACCGTGCGGTATTGGATGGTATGTTGGGTTTTACTGGAGGAGTAATGGTAGCTGCCAGTTTTTGGAGTCTGTTGGCACCGGGAATTGAAATGAGCCCGGGAGAGGGGTTTGTTAAGGTTATACCGGCGGCAGTGGGATTTTTATTGGGGGCCTTGTTTCTATTTGGGCTGGACAAGGTATTGCCACATTTGCATATAAATTTTAAGGAAAATGAAAAGGAGGGAATTAAGACGCCATGGCATAAGACTACCTTGTTAACCCTGGCCATAACCTTGCACAACATACCGGAGGGACTGGCCGTTGGGGTATTGTTTGGAGGTGTTGCTGCCGGTTTTGAAGGGGCCAGTATTGGTGGGGCAGTTGCCCTGGCACTGGGTATTGGACTTCAAAATTTTCCTGAAGGTTTTGCTGTGGCCATGCCGTTGAGAAGACAGGGGCTAAGTAGGAGAAAGAGTTTTGCCTATGGGCAGGCTTCGGCCTTGGTAGAGCCTATAGCGGCCGTGTTGGGAGCTTGGGCCGTACTCACCTTTCAGCCTATTTTACCATATGCGCTTTCGTTTGCAGCCGGAGCTATGATTTTTGTAGTGGTGGAAGAAGTAATTCCGGAGACACAACAGGACAAGTATACAGACATTGCCACCATGGGCTTTATAGGAGGTTTTATAATTATGATGACCCTGGATGTAGGACTTGGTTGATGGCGTTGCCCAACTATTTTGTAAGCTATCCAAGAAACAAACATCTTTTTCGCCCGTTTTAACGTAAATTGGTCCTAGATAAGAAGCAATAAAAAGAATAACCCTATGACCGGCACAAAAAAAAGACATTGGTTGTTGAACTTGCTAATTGTATTGACCCTCATCATTGTTTCCTTGGCTTTTACTGCCCATTATAAAAATTGGGTAAAGGCAGAACAGAACGATCTGCAGATTTTATCCGGGATTTACTATCGCAATATACCCTATGCCGATATGGATAGTGTTGAAATGGTGGAAAAAATTCCCGGTATGGAGCGCATCAATGGGTTTTCTGTAAAGGAAAGGGAGAAAGGGGTCTTTAAAGAGGACAGTATTGGCCAGAACAAGGTATATGTCTATGTAGATAAGCTTTCCCAGTCCAAAATAAGATTGGTGTATCAGGATTCTTTGAAGTTGTTCCTGAACTTTTCCGATAGCACGGAGACGGCAACCATGTATCAATTTCTATCGGATAAAATAAATCCTCCAAAAAAATAACTAATAAATTTTAATCCCTCCGCTTAATGATTAAGTATACTTGGTGTTTAATGTGGCTAATCCCATTCTTGGGAATCTCCCAAAATAGTCTTTCTATTGAAATACAAGGGGTGAAATCTTCCAGTGGTACAATCAATATCGCTATCTATAACCAGGCCGAAGGCTTTTTAAAGTTTGATGATGTATTTAAGGCAGAACGGGTTGCGGCCCATAAGGAATCTACCCAATTTACCATCACGGATCTGCCCATTGGGGAGTATGCCGTAGCTATATTTCACGATGAGAATGCCAATGATAAGTTGGACACCAACTGGTTGGGTATCCCAAAGGAGTCCATTGCGTTTTCAAATGCCAAGATCAAGACCTTTGGACCACCCAGTTATAAGGAATGCGCCTTTAATGTGGATAGGGACATGGATTTAAAAATGGAGTTTAACTAGCAATTGGGGCCAATATTTTAATTAAAGGAATTTTTATGGTACTTATAGCACATTTAGCGGGTTCGTTGTACGGACTTTTGGCAGTGATTTTTGGAGCGTTCGGGGCCCATGCCCTGAAAAAAAGCTTGGATGGGGAACAGCTGAAAAGTTTTGAAACGGGGGTGAAATATCAGATGTACCATGCGGTACTTCTTCTAGTATTGGGGTTTAATCTTAATATGGAGACTTCTTTGGAACGCAATATGGTCTATTGTTTAATTATAGGGGTACTCCTATTTTCTTTTAGTATCTATGGCCTGGTACTTAGTGCTGCCCAAGGAAAGAAGTGGAAGTTTTTGGGGCCTATCACCCCAATTGGCGGCTTGTTATTGGTAACTGGTTGGGGAATGTTGCTGTATAGCTTTGTTCAAAATTATTTTTAACTTGTTTGTTTCCATTCCATACGGCTATTTTAGTTCGCTTATTGGGATATCCTGTATTTTATTGTTTGGACGAATGGCTATTGAAGTGTTTGTGCGCTGGATTTTTGTCTTGCGTTAGGGACCGAAACGGCATCCCCGTAGCAACGCAAGGGATATAGTAAAGGGCCCGCCCGACGAAGGAGGGAACGCCCAAAGAATAGATAGGGGTCCGGTTAGGTGTCTTAGTGCGGATAAGGGGGTTGAATGATGTTATATTAACAAGGGTTATAGGCTTGGGGAGCTGCATCTGTCCAAATAGATCTTAGTGGCAACCACAATTGCCATCGCCACAAGCTTTGTTGCTGCGTTTTTTGCCGGAAAAGAGGGATTTGGGAATCAAAAATTTGTTCACCAAATAACCAACGGCCAGGGCCACAGTTATATAGACCAATAGGTGTTGTAGGATATCCATGTTTATACCTTATTTTATTGAAATACTTTTTTTTAGGTATGTTGGTTATTTTAGGATCTGATACGCTATCAATGCAACAATATACGCAAAAAGACTCATAAATACTAGTTGTGCCGCTGGCCATTTCCAGGTGTTGGTCTCCCGTTTTACTATGGCCAGGGTGCTCATACATTGCATGGCAAAGGCATAGAACAGCAAGAGGGAAATTCCCGAGGCCATGTTAAACAAAGGCTTTCTGGTCTTGGGGTGTACTTCGGCGGCCATTCTATTTTTTATGGTCTCTTCCTCGTCACTTCCCACACTGTAAATGGTGGCCAAGGTACCTACAAAGACCTCCCGTGCGGCAAAGGAAGTAAGTACGGCGATACCAATTTTCCAATCGTAGCCTAGGGGGCGTACCAGAGGTTCTATGGCCTTGCCCATATAGCCCATATAGGAGTTTTCCAATTTGTAACTGGCTATTTCCTCGTTTTCGGCCTTGTTTAGCAAGAAGGCTTCTTTTATTCTTAACGAATCTATAATGGATGCCTGTCCTATGGTGTACACTTTCTTGTCTATACTGTCCTGTAGGGCGACGCTATAGGATTGCAGGCTGTTTTCTATGTCGGCTTGGTGAAAATCAGTATATCCTTGATTCTCAATTCGGTTTTTTACAATTGTTTCGGCATTGGTAAAATCATCGGAAAATCCGTTGGATCCTAAAAACCAAAGGATTATGGAAATGGCCAAAATAATTTTCCCGGCGCCCAAAACAAAGCTTTTTGTTTTTTCCCAAACGGTATAGATCACATTCTTGATCAAAGGCAGTTTATAGTTGGGCATTTCCATTACAAAAAAGGTCTTGCTTTTGATGTTCATGACCTTGTTAAGGATCATGGCCGATAAAATGGCCGCACCAAAGCCAAGGAGGTATAATAGCATTAGGGTAAGGGCTTGGTAGCTTAGACCAAAAACCCTTCCTTCTGGGATAACCAGGGCAATAATGATTAAATACACGGGCAATCTGGCCGAGCAGGTGGTGAAGGGGGTAACCAATATGGTAATGAGTCGCTCTTTCCAGTTTTCTATGGTCCTTGTGGCCATTATGGCCGGGATGGCACAGGCAGTACCGGAAATTAGGGGCACTACACTCTTACCGCTTAACCCAAAGGGGCGCATTAGTTTGTCCATTAAAAATACCACTCGGCTCATATATCCCGATTCTTCCAATAGGGCAATAAATAGGAACAGGAAGGCAATTTGAGGGATAAAGATCACGATACCCCCAATTCCTGCAAGGATACCTTCGGCAATTAGGTTGGTAAATACCCCTGGAGGCAGGCTGTCCTTGACCCATTCACTTGCCGATGCAAATAGTTCATCAATAAAATCCATTGGGTAGCTGCTCCAATCATAGATGGCTTGGAAGATAGTGAGCAGGATAATAAAAAAGATGGCATAGCCAAATATTTTATGGGTAAGTACCTTGTCCAAGGTGGCCCTGAGGCCCTTGGCAACATTAAGGTCTACCTTATAGGCTTGTTTTAAGATCCCATTGATAAATTGATAGCGTAGAATGGTTTCCTTTTGTTGTAGTCGTTTTAACTCCGATTTGGATTTGGTGTCAAAAGAGGATGGAATGCTGATGGGATTCCTCTTTATGGGCATAAAATTTACGTCCTGGGTAATGACCAGCCAAAGTTTGTACAGATCCTCGTTGGGAAAGGTTGCCTTTAGTTTCTCAAAATACTCAGGAGCAATTACCGTACTATCAATATTTGGGGATATGGAAAGATTCTTATAATCGGTTATCAATTCCTTGATGCGTTCAATTCCAGTGCCTTTTCTGGTGCTTACCAAGGCTATTTTGGTGTCCAGTTTTTCCTCCAAAAGACTAAGGTCCAGTGAGATGCCCGTTCTGGACATTCTGTCTGCCATATTAATGACCAAAATAACCGGGATTCTCAGGTCTTTTATCTGGGTAAAGAGCAGCAGGTTCCTTTTTAGGTTTTCCACGTCGCTGATCACCACGGCCACATCCGGATAATCCTTGTCGTTTTTGTTCAGCAAAAGCTCTACTACCACACTTTCGTCCAAGGAGGTGGTATTTAGGCTATAGGTGCCCGGCAAATCCATTATATGGGCTTTTACCCCGCGAGGCAATTTGCATATACCCTCCTTTTTTTCTACGGTAATACCTGGGTAGTTGCCTACTTTTTGCTTAAGTCCGGTAAGTAGATTGAAAACCGAGGTTTTTCCAGTGTTGGGATTGCCTATAAGCGCAACCTTTATCTGTTTGCTCATAGTGGGGAATCTTCAATGATATCTAATTCTATTAATGAAGCCATGGAGCGCCTAATGGCGATATGTGTACCATTCACATTAATGTATATGGGGTCTTTTAAGGGAGCCACCTGAACCAATTCTATTTCATTGCCCGGAAGGCAACCCATTTCCAACAGTTTTATAGGAAGTATTCCATCGGCAAACTCTTTGATGATGCCTTTTTGCCCTCGTTTTAAATGTGCTACCGTAGTGGTCAATTTTTATTTAGATTGATTTTAATTAAGCACAAAAATAAAAGAAAAAGATGAGGAATGAAGCTAAAAATATAAAAAGTTGGGTCGTTCCATTTTTTTTGGGGAAAAGTGGCCGACGGTACTTTGTTCTTGATGTATTGTGCTATCTGGGGGTCTAGTGCCTAAATTTAATGGTTGCATGTCCCTTAAGGCATGGTTTTGCAGGTTTACTAGCATAAGGCTTACTCGGCGTAGGACGATTTTAGTGTTTCCAGATCCTCTAGTAATACCTCCATTTCTTCAGGTTTGGTACCGTCATAAAAGCCTCTTATTCTCCTTTCCTTGTCCACCAAAATAAAATTTTCGGTGTGTATCATATCGTATTTTCCGCCATCGCCATCGGTCTTAACGGCCAAATACGACTTTCTGGCCAGTTCATAGATCTGCTTTTTATCGCCAGTTACCAAATTCCATTTGCTGTCCCGTACGCCTTTTTCCAGGGCGTATTTTTTTAATAGGGGCACGGAGTCTATTTCTGGGGTTACCGAATGGGAGAGCAGCATAACATCCTCGTCATGAAGGATTTTCTCTTGTAAGCTGGCCATGTTCTTGGTCATAATAGGGCAAATGGTAGGGCAGGTGGTAAAAAAGAAATCGGCCACGTATATTTTGTCCTTGTAGTCGTCCTGGGTTACCGTTTTCCCATTTTGATTTGTCAAGGAGAAATTGGCTATGGTATGGTATTTTTTTACGTGTTGCAAGGTACTGTCCACCAATTCAAAATTTACCATGGCCGGTTGGTAAATGGGCAATGTTTTTTTAGGCTTCAGCGCATCGTAGAAAAGCGCAACGATCACGGCAGAAATTATAAAGAGAACAATACCTATGAGTTTAAATTTGGCAAAAAACGAGCGCATATTTTTTTGGTAAAGGTAGGGTAGATGCCCCTATTTTTCAAGTTTGAAAATGGGGTTTGCTACTAAATCTTTCTTAAAAAGAACCCGGCGGGAAATAGTTTTTTTTTTAAGACCATGTAATAGTGTACTTTTGTGCGTTTTTAAAGATTAAAAAAATAGTCAATGACGCTAGCAATACAGATTGTACAGTTTGTACTTATCATATCCATTTTGGTCATCCTACATGAAATGGGCCATTTTCTTCCCGCCAAATATTTTAAGACCAAGGTGGAGAAATTTTATTTGTTTTTTGATGTTAAGTTCTCCCTTTTTAAAAAGAAGATAGGTGACACGGAGTACGGTATTGGCTGGTTGCCCTTGGGCGGCTATGTAAAAATATCCGGAATGATAGATGAGAGCATGGACACTGAGCAAATGAAGCAGGAGCCACAGCCTTGGGAGTTTCGTTCCAAACCGGCATGGCAGCGATTGATCATCATGACAGGTGGGGTCATTGTTAATTTTTTATTGGCCTGGGTAATCTATACCATGTTGCTGTTCAATAATGGGGACACTTATATTCCGTCCGATAATTTAAAATACGGGATACTAGTAGACTCTATTGGTGAGCAATTGGGATTAAGGACTGGCGATCAAATTCTAAAGGTAGACGATAAAAAGACCAGAAAATTCAATCAGGCCGTATTGGATATTATCCTAGGAGATGAAGTAACCGTGAAAAGGGACGGACAGGAAATTACCGTACCACTCTCGGATGCAGGCAAGGAAACCGTTTTTGCTACCCAGGGTAAAAGTTTCTTGGGCTACAGGTCAAAGGCCATTATTTCTAAGGTTATAGACACTTCTGCAGCAAAGAGGGCCGGAATTATGGCAGGTGATGAGGTGGTGGCCATAAACGGAAGTCCCGTTACTTTTTGGGATGAATTTACCACTATTATAAAATCGTCCCCCAACACCCAACTTTCTTTGGAGGTAAAAAGGGACGGCGCCCTGGAGACCATACCGCTAACGGTTCCAAAGGAAGGGAAAATAGGGGTATATCCGGACATAGAAGACCTTTGGGTTACGGACGACTACGGGTTTTTTGAAGCTATTCCCGCGGGCTATAATCGTACCATACAGGTTTTGACAGACCAAATAAGGCAGTTTAAGGTAATTTTCAATACCAAGACGGGTGCCTATAAGCAGGTAAAAGGACCTATTGGCATTGTGGAAATGATGCCCGTAGCTTGGGATTGGACGTTCTTTTGGAGTTTTATGGCGATGTTTTCGGTGTGGTTGGCCTTTTTAAATATTTTGCCCATTCCGGCATTGGACGGCGGACACGTCATGTTTTTGTTATATGAAATAATTTCGGGTAGAAAGCCAAGCGAGAAGGTCTTGGAGACCGGTCAAATTATTGGTTTTGTTATACTTATGGGGCTAATGTTGGTAGTGTTTGGTAATGATATCTGGAATATTGTTAAAAGGTTCCTGTAGCGGAAAAATATTTTTTTAAAAAAATAGGCGTAAATCAGTGAATTTTATTTGGCGTATTTGAAAAATCATTTATATTTGCACCCGCTTAGGCGATAGTAATACACACTTCGCTAGCGTACCCGGACAAAAATCGGGTAGTTTAAAGAGACGTTCTTAAAGAAATTTATACAGTATACACTCCTCCTTAGCTCAGTTGGTTAGAGCATCTGACTGTTAATCAGAGGGTCCT
>CAXAVP010000039.1:0-23454 GCA_963972175.1 uncultured Arenibacter sp. | reverse complement strand
GGTTATCAATAATCCCTTCTGCGCTTCCTTAAGGTTTTTTGCCCCCAAAGCACGTTGGATAATGGTTTGGTTCATTCCCCAAAAATAAAGTTGATTGATTATCAGACCCGTAAAGAGGACTTCTATGGGCAAAACGGAATCCCTGGCGCCTACCACATTGAATTTCTCAGGGGCGTAGTTATATACTTTTACCAGTCCGTCTACAATATTGTTGTCCCCTATGGCCATCAATGCCAGTATAGGTATCAACAACCCTCCCAACAAAAGTCCAAAACCATTAATGGTATCGGACAATGCCACTGCTTTTAACCCTCCAAAAATGGCATAAATAGACCCAATGGCCCCTATAATGACCACGGTAACCCATAGGCCTTCGGTCTTGTCTACCCCTAGGATTTCCGAAACCCCAAAAAGACTTTCTATACCTATGGCCCCAGAGTATAGAACAATGGGAAGCAGGGTCACTACAAATGAAAAAATTAGTATGGCCGCCACCATTGTCCTGGTAACCCCATCAAACCTATTTTCCAAAAATTGGGGTATGGTAGTAAGTCCCATTTTTAGGTATTTGGGCACAAAGAAAATGGCGGCAATGACCAAGGCGATGGAGGAGGTAACTTCCCAGGCAATGACAATAAAACCATTGACGTAGGAATTACCATTCATCCCAATCAGATGTTCAGAAGAAATATTGGTCAATAACATGGAACCTGCGATAACCATTCCCGATAAACTTCTACCTCCTAAAAAATAACCATCCATTGAGGCTAAATTGGTCTTTCGCAGACTATACCATGTAAAAAAAGCGACCCCTCCGGTAAAGAGTAGAAATGAAGTAAGTATAATGATCAAATTGGTATTCATAGTATGGGCTTGGTTATGGTCTATAGATAATATCTTTGTGTCTTTTTGTTTTCCCTATAGGTTTCCAAAGATTCTTTTACTGCGCTTTTTTCCGATACTTCGGCTACAGCCACGTCCCACCATGCAAATCCCGGCACCGCCTTCTTACGGTCTACCTCTATATATATTACAGTAGTTTTATCTATGGTCTTAGCCTTTTGTAATGCGGAATTCAATTCCTGAACGTTGGCAGCTTTAATTACATGGGCCCCCATACTTGCCGCATTGGCAGCATAATCTATGGGCAACAATCCCCCGTCCAATTGGTCCGTTTCCTCATTTCTATATCGATAGTATGTGCCAAAGCCCTCGCTACCAAGGGAGCTGGACAAGCTTCCTATACTGGAATAGCCATCATTGTTCAAAAGAATAATGGTCATTTTCTGTTTTTCTTGGATGGATGTTACTATCTCTTGCGACATCATCAGGTAGCTTCCATCGCCAACCATTACATAAATCTCACTTTCTGGCCGAGCCATTTTAGCTCCCAGACCACCTGCTATCTCATATCCCATGCAGGAATAACCGTACTCTAAATGAAAACCTTTGGGGTCTTGGGTACGCCACAGTTTATGAAGATCCCCTGGTAGACTACCTGCCGCGCAGATTACAATATCCTCAGGGCTGGAGAAGGAATTGACCGCTCCAATGACCTCTCCCTGAAAAGCGGGCGTGTCATTTTTTTCCGCATAAATATCGGTTACAAATTGATCCCAGCTTTTATTGTAATTTTCTACTTCTTCACGGTACTCCTTACTCACTTCAAATCCGGCCAGTTCCTGGTCCAAGACTTCCAAAATGGCCTTGGCATCACCTACCAAGGGAAGTGCTCCGTGTTTAAAGGAATCGAACTCCGTAATATTAATATTGATAAAACGCACATTGGGGTCCTGAAAAGCTGACTTGGAAATAGTGGTAAAATCACTATATCTTGTACCGATTCCTATTACCAGGTCGGCCTCCTTGGCAACCGCTATGGCCCCTGGTGTTCCTGTTACCCCGGCGGCACCCAGATTCTGTGGCTCATTGTAATCCAATGTCCCCTTTCCTGCAAAGGTTTCGGCCACGGGAATACCGCTTCTATTGACAAGTTTTTTCAAAATGGCCGATGCGCCACTGTAAATGGCCCCTCCTCCGGCAATGATCATGGGTTTTTTACTTTCCTTGATCTGGGCAATGGCCTTGGATAAAAGTGTTTTATCGGGCATGGTCCTCCCTATATGCCATACGCGTTTTACAAACATTTCTGCAGGAAAATCAAACGCCTCCGCCTGCACGTCCTGAGGAATTGATAGGGTAACCGTCCCCGTTTCGGCCTGTGAGGTAAGCACCCTCATTACCTCAGGTAAGGAGGTTATCAGCTGTTCCGGTCTATTGATCCTATCCCAGTATTTGGAAACCGGCTTAAAGCAATCGTTGACAGAAACATCCTGACTTAAGTTGGATTCCAGTTGCTGCAATACAGGGGCAACTTGCCTTGTGGCAAAGATATCACCAGGAATTAAAAGGACTGGGATCCTATTGATAGTTGCCGCCGCTGCAGCGGTAAGCATATTGGTTGCCCCGGGGCCAATAGATGATGTGCACACAAAGGTTTGCAGCCTATTCTTCACTTTTGCGAAGGCCGCTGCGGTGTGCACCATGCCTTGTTCATTTCTGGCCACATAGTATGGGAAGTCCAATTGCTGATGCAAGGCCTGGCCTATGCCTGCCACATTTCCGTGGCCTAAAATTCCAAGGCAGCCAGCAAAAAATTTGTTTTCCACTCCATCGCGCTCTACGTATTGATTTTTTAAATATTCAATGGTAGCCTGGGCCACCGTAAGTCTTTTTGTCTTCATGGTTTTATATTTAAAATCCGCCCTTTTCGTCAATAAATTTTAAAGATCCCTCTAGGGTTGGCATAAAGTTGGCGCAACCCTTTTTAGTTACTACCTGTGCTCCACTGGCATTCCCCATTCGGCATGCCTTTTTTAAATCCCACCCTTGTAGTATTCCATATAGAAAACCGCTGGCAAAGGCATCACCGGCGCCCAGCACATTTAAAACAGTTACGGGGAACCCGGGAACATCTTCCCTGGAACCATCCTTTTGATAAATACTGGCGCCTTTTTCACCACGCTTTACAATAAGTATTTCTATACCGGAAGAAAGGAGCTGTTTAATGGATTCCTCTATATCCCCCTTAATTTCAGGGGCAGAAATCTGTTGTTCCTTTATGGTAACCTGGGAAGCATCTATAAGGGTGGCCGCCAAGATTTCCTCTTCGGTCCCAATCGCTATTTTCACCCTGGGCAAAATGGCCCTGACGGTCAATCCAAAGGCTCTATAATCATGCCATTGGTCTGCCCTAAAATCCAAATCCAGCACTACATCTACCTTATTTCTATTGGCAATTTCCGTGGCATAAAAGGTGGCACTTCTTGTAGGTTCTACATTTAGTGCGGTCCCGTTAATCAATAATATCTTATAGTCCGCAATATTGGCAGAATCCACATCATCAATATCTACCTGACTGTCGGCGGCATTATCCCTATAATAAACCAAAGGGAACTTATCCGGAGGTTCTATCCCCAAAACTACTGCACTGCTCCTCGTACCATTTTTTACCGGGATAGTATGGGTGTTTACGCCTTCACCGTTCAAGAAATTGAGAATAAATTCTCCCACTTTGTCGTTACCTACCGCGGTCAACAAACTGGCATTGACCCCCAATCGGGCACAGCCCACGGCTATATTTAAGGGAGATCCGCCTACAAAGGCATCAAACCCTTGGATGTCATTAAAGGGCGACCCCACATTTTGGGAATAAAGATCAATGGAAGACCTTCCAAAGGTGATTACGTCAAACTTTTTTTCGTCCATGATATTATTGTTTGTTCATTTCGGCCGTTACCAGCGGCAATCTTGCATCCTTTGAGGTCCATGAATCATAGATCCATTCGTGATCGGGATCGGTGGTATTGGCTAGGCATTGGTCCGTTCCGGCCAAGAAGTTTAGATAATAACAATGAAAACCGTGTTCGGCCACTACAGGGTGGAAACCTTTGGGGATAAGTACCACATCGTTGTGTTTGGGCCTGGCAATCTCATCCAAAGACCTATCCTTTGTATAGATCTGTTGAATGGCATAGGCTCCCGGCTTTTGAAACTTGTAGAAATAGGTCTCTTCCTGTATGGGCTCCAGAACCGTACCTTGTTCGTCTACTATCCGTTCATCATGTTTATGGGCAGGAAATGAACTCCAATTCCCGGAAGGCGTATACACTTCCCGCACCACTATTTTACTACAGCCAAAACCAGGGGGTACCAGATCGTTGAACTGCCGCGTGGCATTATCGCCTCCAAAAATTACCACAGGAGTATCTTCAGGGGTCACAAATTTAGCCGGGAAATCTTCTGTTACCTTGCACCAACCATAGGCGATATCCAAGGTAGGGCTCATAGCCGTTAATTTAAACCGGCTATTACGCGGGAGGTATAGGGTATGGGCCACTCCGCTAAAAACATCTTTCCTTCCGTTTTTGGTCTCCCAATTTCCCTGATTGCTTTCCACTTTAAAATTACCGCTCAATAGGACTATAACCATTTCATTGTCCTGGGTATGGTGTTCCCAAGTATCCCCTTTATCCATAAGTCGGGCTTCAAAATTGAGATATTCCCAATTGGCCGATTCGGGTGTAACCTGATGATAGACCCCTGAATTGACAGTGGGACTTATCTGTAAATAAGATTTATGTTCCATAATTTCTATTCTTAATATCTTAAATCGCTAATTTTTCCTGTGGCTCCCAAGAGGTCGAATTTCTCCAACATAAAATCTTCGTATGCCATCATGTATTCTTTTCCAGGGATTACAGGGTCGAAAAGCTCTGGACTATCCCTAAAAAACTCCCTGTGCACCCGGGTCCATAATAACCTAGTATCGGTCGCAATATTGATCTTACACACCCCATAGGCAATAGATTTTACAATTTCGTCCGGAGAAACCCCCGAAGCCCCATGGTGTAGAGCACCACCTGCCTTATTGATCCTTTTTATCTCCTGCTCATTTACGGCAGACCCTCCGTGTAGCACAATGGGGTATTTGGGCAATCTGCGTTGAATTTCTTCCAAAATCTGAAACTGTATACCTTCTCCCCCAGAAAATTTATAGGCCCCGTGACTAGTACCTACCGCCACTGCCAAACTATCGCAACCGCTTAGTTCCACAAACTCCTCTACTTCTGAGGGCTGGGTGTATTTTGCCAATCTTTCATCTATGGATATATCGTCTTCCACTCCACTAAGCACCCCCAATTCTGCCTCAACAACGATTCCCTTTTTATGGGCCTCCTTTACCACAGCCTTGGTTCTTTTTACATTATCGACAAAATTGTCGTGTGAGGCGTCTATCATGATGGAGTTATAATCATTGGACGAAATAGCATCAATGGCATGCTCCTCGTTCCCGTGGTCCATATGAACGGAATAGACCGCTTTGGGATAGATCCTGGCAGCCGCATTGATCATGGATATGAGCATTTCGGGCTGTGCATAGTTCCTGGCAGCCGGTGTAATTTGAACAATGAAAGGTGCATTGGCCTTTTCCCCTGAGCTAAAAAGTCCGAGAACCTGCTCCATGGTAAAAACATTAACGGCCGGTATGGCAAACTTGCCATAACAATTCTTAAATAATATTTTAGGTGAAATTTTCATGTAAAACATCAATATAACTATAAATAGCCTTAATTTTTTACACAAATAACAACAAATAACCGGTGTTTTGAAGAATTTGGCATTAAAAAAGCATGCAAAGGTTTGCATTGCGAAAAAGACTGGCTTAGTCCTCCGACACCAGTTTATGCTCTTTGGAAGATGCCCTAATTACCAATTCCGGTTTAAAAACCTCTTTTCTATATTCCAATGGGGTATTTGGATTTTTTAAATGGCTTAATAAAATTCTTGCCGAGAGCATTCCCATACTATACACTGGTTGCCAAACGGTAGATAAGGCGGGGGTAATAAAAGCGGAGTGCGGTTCATCATCAAATCCAACAATGGAGATTTGCCCTGGTATTTGCAACCCCAACTCTTTAGCCGTGTGCATTGCTGATATGGCAAGATTATCGCTATAGGCAAAAATTGCATCGGGCAGTTCATTGTTATCCAAGAGTTCTCTACTGGCCTGTTCTATATCTTCATGGGAAACACCGGAAACATGAACAATGTATTGGTCATTTACAGCCACCTTGTTTTTATTTAGTGCATCCAAATAACCTTGTAGCCTGTGCTCTGTAGTACTTAAATTTAAGGGACCTCCTAAATGGGCAATACGTTTACAACCTATCCCAATTAAGTATTCCACTGCCTGAAAGGCCCCAAAATAATCGTCTACCAACACCTTGTCGGCCTCCAATCCCGGACAATCCCTATCAAAAACTACAATGGGAATACCGCTTTTTTGAAGTTTTTTAAAGTGATCAAAGTTTTTGGTTTCCGAGGAAGGCGACACCAGGACCCCATCTATCTGGATTTTGGACAACCTCTTAACAATGGTCAACTCTTCCTCGTAGGATTCATTGGACAGGCAGATCATTATATTGTAGTCGGAATGAACGATTACGTCCTGAATCCCGGTAATTATAGCCGAAAAAAAGTGGCCCGTAATTTCCGGAACAATAACCCCAATGGTGTTGGATTTCTTTTGCAGCAGGTTCACCGCCAAAAGATTGGGCTGATAATCCAATGCTTCGGCCAGTGCCTTTACCGCCTCCTTGGTTTCCTTTTTTATAGCTGGATGATCGTTTAAGGCCCTGGACACGGTAGACGGAGCTATATTGAGTTCACGTGCAATATCTTTAATGGTAACACGTCCCTTTTTCATAAAAAGTCTCTATTTACTATCCTTACTTGCCTAATCATATTCACTTTGTTACTAAAATGCAGCTCCGTAGATCGCACCAATTTTAAGTACGATGGAATTGAACATTCAAGACAAAATACAACAAATTTCCTTAAATCACCCCCAAAGGTAGGCACATGGAAAATAAAACAGCAAGATTATTGGAAGTAGTTATATTATGAGCGGAGTGTAAGCGACATATTTTTCCCAAGTTTCAAAAAACTATATCATCCCAAAAAGAATAAAGGCGGACAAAAATGTCCGCCTATATCAAAATCTAATTAAAACTAATTATTAATAACCTTGGTTCTGCTCTAAAAAACCATCAATCCCTGATGCGGCATCAACGGCGCTTTGAGGAATAGGGAATAATCTGTGATTTACATCCGTATCGGTCTTCTCGGTCCAAGAGTCCTCGTATTTCCCAAATCTAATTTGGTCTCCACGCCTAAAGCCTTCCCAGTATAGTTCAAAGCCCCGCTCGCGGAACATGATGTCCAAATCAATCGCTTCCAATGCCTCCGGAGTTTGATCTGGCCGGGCCGTTCTTGAGGCTCGTAGCGTATTTACATCAACAAGGGCACCGCCTGCATCATTGCTTCTTAATTTGGCTTCCGCCCTCATCAAATACACCTCTGCCAAACGCATCAACACCAGATCCACGCTACTAAAATTGTTACCGTTTGGCGAAGTACGGCTAAACTGATACTTGGAACATCTGTATCCTGTATGGTGCAAGGAACCTTCATTGGTAAAGTCAACGTTCAGGGTATGACTTACATATTCAGGCCCATTTCCCCGTCTGTTTTTAACCGGGTAAATTCTAACTCCGGTATCACAGGTTAAAAATGCACCATCATCCCCTTTTCTAGGTCCCCACAAGGTACCGCGCAGAATTCCACGGTCTATTTCAAATTCGTTCGGCTCTACACAGTAATAGCTGTTTTCCGTCTCGGTGGCGAGCACTTGTTCACGACCTTCAAAATCCATCAGCTGAGCCTCAGGAACAATGGTATTCTTTTGATAAAACCGGGCATCTGCGTCAGCAGGATCCACTTCCCCATAAGCATCTACCCATGTTTGATAAAAGTCTGAGGTAACTGCGGGTCCGTCGGTACCATCGGCACTTGGAAATTCAGGTCTAGGAAACAAGGATCCTGCAATAGACCAATAGGCCCATCGGCTATGCTCCCTATTTAGCACACCGCGTTGGTCCAAAGCAAATATTAGCTCTGGGTTGCTATTGTTATCATCGTTGAACAGATCAAAATATTCTGGAGACAAGGAGAAGGTGCCGGAATTAATGATGTTGTCCGTATACTGTATAACCAAGCCCATGTCTTCCTGTGTAAAGTTCGGTGTACCATAGGGGTCACGATAAACAGCGGCATTGAGGTACAACCTTGCCAGAAAGCCCCATACTGCAGCCTGGGTTATCCTACCGGGGCCTCTGCTGCTATTGATGACATCCACCACAGATAGCAGCTCACTTTCAATATAATCAATGGCTTCTTGGCGCCTTAACACTTCTGAAAGTTGGTCCGATGATTCCTTTTTAAGTACAAGGCCCCAACTATCCAACATCAACATATTCAGATATGCCCGCAAGGCCTTCATTTCATACAGTGCCTCGGCAGCTTCGGCGTTCCCTTCATCTGCCAAAGGAGTCAACACTTCAATGGCCGACAAGGTTCTGGAAATATTGGTCGTAAGCTGGTTCCAGCCAGCTCCTACCAAATCATTCGTTGGGGTGATGGTATGCTGGTGCGTGGCTATGAACTTGCCTCCATCGAACCAGTCGGTTCCCCCTCTAAAAGGTAGTATTGCCTCATCGGAGGCGATAAGTTGTAATCCATAATAATTAGTATGTCTCCAAACCCATGAAACAAATCCATAAGCTGGTGCTATGGCTCCGCTAACGGCTTCTGACTGGCCTCCAAATTCAGCTTCATCCAGTCTTTCTTCTTCCAAGTCCGTACAGTTAAAATTAAACAACGCACAGACCACTAGTGCTATAATTAAAAATCTATTTTTCATTTTTGACACAATTTTTTGATTAAAAGGATACGTTTAAGCCAAATAGGATCGTTCTTGGGCTAGGATAGGTAAAACGGTCTATTCCGAAGGTTTGAATACCATCGATATCCGCATTCGTATTTACTTCCGGATCAAAGCCCGAATAGTCGGTTATAACAAATAGGTTTTGCCCCGTTATATTAAAGCGGATGCCGTTTACCAAATCCCCTAATCCTAAATCTTGTGGATCCAAGGTATACCCCAAAGTGGCATTGTTTAAGCGTAAATAACTGCCATCTTCCAAGTATCTTGTTGATACTTCATTGGAATTGCTATTGCTCTCATTGGGAAATTCGGCCGCAAAGGGTGTTGTGTTAAGACTTCTACTAAGCTGACCTCTGGTAAACAACGACATTGCGGTATGGTTATAGATCTTATTCCCTGACACCCCATTAAAATTTAATCCCAGATCAAAATTCTTGTAATTTAAATTCATGTAAAAGGCATAAATTAGATCGGGCAATGCACTGCCAACCGCATAGCGGTCATTGTCCAAAGATTCACCATCGGGAACAACATCCCTGAATTGGTTCAATCCATCAGCACCTATCCCAATAAAGTCTTTCATGTAGAAAGAACCAATTGGCTCATTATTAATGTAACCATTGATGGTTGCACCCGTCTGGCCGGCACCAGATGCCGCACCTGTGGTAATTACCTCAAATTGGGAGTCCACCACCTTATTATCAGTGAATGCAAAGTTTCCTCCAATATTATATGTAAAATCCTCGCTGAAACTTCCATTATAATCCAGGGTAAATTCGATCCCTGTGTTCTTAATTTCCATGTCCGGAATATTGGTCCAGATTTTTTCGGTGGGTTGTATAGGGTCTATCCTGTTGGCAAATAGTACCACATCACTAGCAACTTTATTGAAGTAATCCAAAGAACCTGTCAACTGATTTTTGAACAACCCAAAATCCAAACCAATATTGGTTTGGGTAGAAACTTCCCATTTAAGGTCTGGATACGCCGTACGTACGGGTACCGTTCCAAAGGGATAATCATCCAAGGTTACTTCGTTTCCGCCAATGGGGTAGGTATCATTTTCGGTCTTTGAGTCTACATAACTAGCTAAACTCACCTTACTAGGAATACCGTCCTGGTTACCAGTTTGTCCCCAGCTTGCCCTTAACTTTAAGTTGCTGAACACTTCGCTATCGGCCATAAAGTCTTCCTTGCTAATATTCCAGCCCAAAGCCACTGAAGGGAAATACCCATATTTGTTGTTTTCTCCAAATCTAGAAGAACCATCCGCCCGCAATGTCGCCGTTAAGAGATATTTGTCCTGATACCCATAATTCATCCTGCCAAAAAATGATTGTTGCTCATTTATATACGCTACAGATGTCAAGGTGGTGGGACGCACCTCAGTACTTATCTGATCCTGATATCTAGGCTCTATACCATTAAGGGCAAATCCTTCCAATTCAAACTGCTTCTGTTTATAAATTGTCTCTTGGTAAGAGTGACCTGCCAGCAGGGTCACATTGTGGTCACCCGTACTAAATGTATAGGTCAACGTATTCTCTACCAAAGTATTGCTGTTTGTGATGGTTCTGGAATCCAACTCACCAAATTCCTCCCCTTCCAGTAAGGCAAAAGGCTCGCTCTGTATATCCCGATCGGTCGCTGAATAATCTACCCCCAAGTTTACCTTATACGTTAGACCGTCAATAATTTCAAAAGAGGGCGCAATATTTGCCAAGATTCTATGGTTGTTGGCTTCATCTGTATACAATCGGTTGCGCTGAATAGGATTTAAACGCTCCTCCAATAAGGTTGGCTCACCATTGGTAAACACAGGAATAGTGGGATTTAATTGCAACATATCGGTCACGATTGCCGATATATTGGGCCTTTCATTAACAGTCTTTGCTGCTGTAAGGTTAAATTCCACATTTAAACGTCCATCCAAGGCCTTTTGGGTCAAATTAACCCTGCCCGAGTACCTTTTTAAATAACTATTGTTATAGATTCCTTCTTGGTCATCTACGCCACCGGACACATAATAAGAGAACTTACCTCCGGTACTACCGCTCATAGAGAGATTCACCCTTTTTGAAATACCCGTTCTTGTCAATTCGTCTTCCCAATTAGTATTTGCGCCCCCGTCAATTAAAGTACCCCCAACTGCAGGTACCTGTTGTCTAAATTCATCAGCAGAGAAAACATCCATTCCGTTCGCCAAAGATGACATGGCCGTAGATACCGATAAATTCATTTCCGTTTTCCCAGTTTTCCCTCTTTTGGTGGTAATGGCAATTACCCCATTGGCAGCCCTAGCTCCGTAGATTGCCGCGGCGGATGCATCCTTTAGTACATCGATCGAGGCAATATCCTGGGGATTGATAAAGTTAAGAGGGTTTGAGGCCACCCCGGTGGGACTGTTATCAATAACAAACCCATCCACTACAAAAAGTGGCGTGGTTCCAGACCTAAGGCTGCCTACCCCACGAATAATAATATTCTGAGCTGCCCCAGGTTCTCCACTTACAGAGGTAACATTAACCCCTGACACCTTTCCTTGCAATAGCTGTCCAGGGTTGGTAACCACACCTTGATTAAAGCTTTCGCTCTTTAAGGAACCAATAGCACCGGTTACATCCGACTTTTTTTGAACCCCATAACCCACAACGACCACTTCGTCCAATAAGGAGGAATCCTCCTCTAAGGATACACTTAAATTACTTTGACCGTTGAGAGGTATGTCTTTGGAGGCATATCCCAAAAAGGATACTGCGAGAATTGCATTAGCATCAGATACTTGAAGGGTGAAATTACCTTCAAAATCTGTAGTAGTTCCATTGTTAGTTCCTTTTTCAAGAACTGTTGCTCCGGGCAAGCGTATATTCTGTTCATCGGACACCGTACCGGTAACCGTTGTCTGTGCCCATGATGTCATTGATAGGCCTATCATTAAGACCAGCATCACAATTTGCTTTTTCTTCATATTTAGTTGCTTTAATTAGTTTTGTCATAACCAAATTAACACTTTATTAAGAATATCGGAATAATTATGCCTTATTATTGAATGCAAAGGTTTGCATAGAAAAATAGCGTATAAAACTGCCAAGGACCAGATTATGAACTACTTCCACTTTGAAGACACATTAAACCTTCCATAGTATAGAAGCAAATTCTGACCAAATGCAAAGGGAATGCCAACTTATTTTACTTTTGGGCTATAGCACCAAAAATTGGCATTAAGTCACGATACCTATGCTCAATTATTACACAATAATTTAACCGACCACACTTTCTAAAGCTTAAGGTTATTCAGCACCAAAACTAGATAAATAGAATCTTCAAAGCCTGTCTGTTTATACGATTTTACCAACACTTAACTATTTAATAATAAGGTCACTACTATAAAAGACTTAAAAAATCGCGCATAAGTCCGCCTTCAGAAAAGATGTTGGCCCTCTATATAACTTATCGCCAAAATATTAGATTATTGCAATTGGAATGTAGGGTCATGTGGCGAACCAATTTATATGGCAAGGCCTGTTGTTAGCTTATATTAGGACACATAACGTTTCCTAAATACTGGGGTAAAATAAACTTAGCATTGACTTGGTTTTTAGAAGTAGTTGAGCACAAATAGAGACTGTCCAACTAGGTCTAAAGGAGTGGTATTTTAGTGGTCGGTTTTCAGTAACGGGAGACTACAGAAACAATCCAGGAATATCTTTAAAGATCTAAGGCCACCTTTTAGAAGTCGAACGTATAAAGAACCCCCAGAGTAAGGGTAGACCAAGTTCTATCATCCAGTTCTATCCCGGTATATGAAAAATTTACTTCGGTCTTTGCGCCCATTAAGTATCCAAGGGTAGGTCTGTAGTACAATCCACCCTCATTTCCATCATTGACCCCTATTGCCCGACCTACATCGGCACCGAAGGAAAACGAGTTGGAGGTCCACACCCTTATAGATCCGGCAAGGGGCACAAACTGTATATTGGGCAAATCGGCAGAGAAAAGCTCCCTATCGTACTTTTCGGGAAAGCCGTTTACAAAACCTGTCATGATCCCAAGATCAACTACCTCACTTATCCCCCATCTATATCCCAGATCCAAACCGGCCACTATACTTAACTCCTCACTAAATTCCTCCAGAGGCAATCCGCCGTGAATTCCGAGTTTCATGCCTTTTTGGGCAAACAGCCCCATTCCTAATAAGATAAATACGATGGTAACAATTTTGGTTTTCATGAATGTTGGTTTTTTAGTTGGCATGCCTAAAACTATCACTTTCCTAAAAACAGACCACATTTTTGTTGTAAAAGAACCCAAAAGGGTGGTGGAAGGCTGATTTTAGGGAAAGGCAGTACTCCCTATAATAGTAAGAATCTTGTACCTTATTATAGATTTATAAAGGGATCCTACAGAGCCAAATCGGTTATCGGACCAATAAAACACAACCCATACATAAACACTATAAGATACTTTTTTAACCCTTTTAACACCTATTAAAGAATAAACATACAAAAACATATATTATTATGTTAAAATTCATTTTTTAACATGCCTTATGTATAACATAATAACAAATATTATATATCTTGCCCAAAATCTAACCACATGATAACCCAAACACTCAATTATTTATGAAACACTTTAAGCAGCACTTTGGAAATGGAGCCACCCATAAATCCAAACACATGAAAACAAAGAACAGGTCCATATGCTTGATCCTCAGCCTATTCCTACTCTTAGGAAGTGCATCCCTATTTGCACAGCAAATGAATATCATAGGAACCATTACAGATGTATCTGGGCAGCCACTCCCTGGAGCCAACGTACTGGTAAAAGGAACTACCACTGGTACGCAGAGCGATTTTGACGGACATTACACGATCAAGGCCCAAACAGGAGATGTACTAATTTTTAGCTACCTTGGCTTCACTTCACAAAATGTTACCGTTGGAACCAACAACACCATAAACGTCACCCTATCGGAAGACGCCGCCCTCTTGGATGAAGTGGTTGTTACCGGTTACGGCTCACAAACCAGGGCCACCCTTACCACATCGGTGTCCAAATTGGACACCCAGGTTTTAGAGAGTTCCACCAGGTCTAATGCAGCTACAGCACTGCAGGGCTCCATTGCAGGTCTACGGGTAACAAATACTACCGGGCAACCAGGTGCCACACCACAAATTGTACTACGTGGGGGAACAAATTTTGACGGCACTGGATCCCCCCTAATTTTAGTAGACGGTATTCCCAGCTCCTTTTACGCCCTTAATTCGGACGACATAGAGTCTATTGAAGTACTTAAAGATGCCGCGGCTACAGCCATTTACGGCGCAAGATCTGCCAACGGTGTTATTTTAGTAACCACCAAATCAGGCAAAGTAGGCAAATCCTCTATTAACTACAGATACAAGTACAGTATGAACGAGGAAAGAAACGATCAGCAATACATTGGTGCGGCCGATTTTATAAACTACAACAGGCAATCCATTGCTTGGTTTAGGGAAGCCATTAACAACCCCGGCTCTTTTGGCGCCTTTTTGGATGGAGCCAATAGTATGGGGACAGGCGGCAACACCATAGATTCTCCTTTTACCACCCAATTATTAACCTCAGACAATCAATATTTATTAAACCAACCGGGCTGGAACAGCATACCGGACATATTGAACCCAAGTCAGGAAATTTTGTTCTTCAATAACACCACTGTAGGCGATCGAATTTACCAGGACAGCGCCTCAAAGGATCATTATCTATCCTTTGACGGAGGCAACGAAAAAGGAACCTACTATTTAGGTTTAGGCCTATTGGACAACGACGGCTTAATCTTGGGATCGGGGTTTAAAAGGTATTCCGGCAAGTTTTCGGGATCCTATCGAATTTCGGATAAGATAAAGGTAAACAGCAATGTACTCTACTCCCACTCCAACCTTAGCCTTAGTCCCCTAGGGAGCGACAACACCGTTTTTAGGAGATTCCAGGGTCAGGCCCCTACTTCCAGAACTTATGACAACAACCCTGATGGCTCTTTTTCCGACCAATATGCCGTAGGGCAAAACCAAGGATTTGGCAACCCTCTATACTACCAGGACAAATTTGTTAGAAAAAATTTGGAGCAACGGTTATCGGCCTCAGTTGGCTTGGATTGGAACCTTATAGACCATTTGAAGCTTTCTGTTAATGGAAGCCACTTTGCCATAAACAATCATGACGAAAGCTTTAACAAGGCCTATAGAACAGGTAGCACAAGTGGACCCTTGCGCACCGGTCGTGAAGCTTCTATTGGCTTGGAAAGAACCCTTAGAAACCAATTGACAGGAACTTTAAACTACAGCAACAATTTTGGCCCTCATAATATAAATGCTTTGGTGGGTACCGAATACTATAAAGATAATTACTACATCACTGCGGCAGGGACCAGGAATTCCCCAACCGACTTGATCCAGACATTGAACGCCGGTGCAGAGGCCGATGGTATTCCGTCCAGCTTTGAAACCGAATATGTAATCACCTCTGCCTTTGGAAGACTACTGTACGACTACAACAACACCTATCTTTTTGGATTTACGTTTAGAAATGATGGCTCTTCTAGATTGGGCAATAACAAATTTGATTTCTTCCCCGGGGTTTCCTTTGGATGGAATCTTCACAATGAAGGATTCTTTGCAAACTCCAAGATCGCAAATACAATTACCAGATTAAAACCCAGGCTTAGTTACGGGGTAAATGGAAACCAAGATGTATTGAGCAATTATGGCGTATTTGGAGCCTATGGTAGTCAAGGCGTGTATAATGGTCAAACGGGTTACGCCAACTCTGGCCTACCTACCTTGGACCTACAATGGGAAAAGTCGACCACCTTCAACGCTGGTTTGGACATCTCCTTCTTCAACGACCGACTTTCACTTATTACCGACCTGTATTCCAGGGATATAAAAGACAAGTTGGCCAACCTTACCCTGCCCTTCTACACAGGATTTAGCAGCATCTTGACCAACAACGGTACTATTAGGAACAAAGGTTTTGAACTACAGCTTAATGGCGACATTATTAGCAATAAGGACCTAACATGGAATCTGGGTGCAACCATCACCTCCAACAGAAATTTTGTGCAGAAGCTTCCAGAAAATGCCAATGAACGCAATAGACAGGATGGACAATTAATTTGGAATGCCAAGACCGGGGAAGAAGAATGGGTTGGAGGTCTACAGGAGGGCCAGCGTGTTGGTAACGATCTGGTAATTGCCTACGAGCAGGAATCCATCTATGCCAATCAGGCCGAAGCCGATGCCGACAGTAACGTACAGGACGACTTCCTGCCGGGAGATAAAAACACCCATTTTGCAGGGGATGTAAAATGGAAAGACCAAAACGGCGATGGAATCATAAATACTTTAGACAGAAAAGTTCTTGGGCGAACCACTCCTGATTTCTTGGGAGGTATAACCACAAGCTTACGATACAAAAACTTTAACCTATTTGTAAAGACAGACTTTGCCACCGGACATTTGGTATGGAACCATATTAGGAACAAAGGATATGCACAGACACAGGGTAATTTAAATCAACCTACAGAGGTATTGGACTCCTGGACCCCCAACAATACCGACACGGACTGGCCACGTTTTGTATTTGTAAATGGGACCAAGAATGTATGGAGAGGGAATGAGGGTACCAGCTCAGGCGACAGCAATAGCCTTCTAAACGCAGGCAACAGCCATTTCTGGGAAAAAGGAGACTATTTGGCCCTTAGGGAAGTTACCTTTAGTTATGATATCCCTACCACATACTTTAACAATAAAATAGAGCGACTAAACCTTTTTGTGACCGGTAGCAACCTGCATTACTTTAAAAGTTATACCGGTGAAACACCTGAAGTTGGCGGGGTACAATACGGAGCTTTCCCCTTACCAAAAACAATCACCATTGGACTAAACCTAACTTTTTAAAATTAAAGCAACATGAAGAATTACATTTATATATTAATATTGACATTTACCTTGGCAGCTTGCGAGAGCGAGCTAAATTTAACCAGCCCCAGTGAATTGACTACTGCTGGTTTTTGGGACACGGAAGAGGGGGCCAGAACTGCCCATACCGGGCTATATGCCAACCTTAGATCATCTGCCTCCAATTTATGGCTTCTGGGAGAGATTAGAAGTGATATTTGGGGAGGGCGGACCTTTGAATCTCCTTCCAATGAATCCTTGATACGGTCCGACATCACGGTCGCCACGGCCCCTTTTGGTGGTTGGGCCGGACTATACACCAGAATTCACCGTATAAACGACTTTCTGGTGAACACCCCCAATGTAAACTTTGTTAAGGATACGGATAAAAACCATATTTTGGCGCAGGCCTATGGCTTAAGGGCGTTCTATTACTATACCTTACTAAAAACCTGGGGCGGAGTACCAATTATCTTGGAACCAATAGAAGAAGTAGACCCGGCCAGCCTAAGTAAACCACGAGCTACAGAAGCAGAGGTAATGGCACAAATAAAAGCGGATATTGAAGCCTCCCTAAGCACCTTTGGCTCGGACAACAGTTATTGGGAAGGCAATAAAAATTTCTGGTCAAAGGCAGCCACCTTAGCCCTAAAAGGCGATGTATATATCTGGTCTGGCAACCTAATGGGCGGTGGTGCGGCCGATTTTGAAACAGCCAAATCCGCCCTACAACAAATAGCCTCCCTTGGAGTAAACTTAGAACCTAAATTTTCTGATCTATGGGGCGTAGAGAATGAAGGAAATAGTGAATTCATCTTCGCCATACAGTACAAACAAGATGAGGCATCCAACTTTTACAATAGTCACACCGGAAGAAGCACGGAAATAAACCCCACCTTTAATGACGACGGCAATTCAATGAGCGATTTCATCATTGCCGGCGCCAACCGTTATGGACCCTCCGAAAAAACACTCCTATTGCTGGACGATAATGCCGACAACCGTAAAGGTGCCACCTACATCAACCTTTATGTGGATGACAATGGCGGACTGGGTTACCCCTCCTATACTGAATCGGCCTATTTTGGTGCCGTGCTCAATAAATTCCTAGGACAAGTAGTTGGTTCTGAGCGAATTTTTGAAAATGATGTACCCATTTATAGATACGCAGATGTTATACTATTATTGGCCGAAGCCAAAAACCTATTGAACGAGGATCCCTCTTCGGAAATAAACCAAATTCGCGAAAGGGCCTATGGAGAAAACTACGACCCATTGGTCCATGGATATATCAATAGCTCACAAACAGAAAACACCAATGCCATCCTAAAAGAGCGCTACAAAGAATTTGTTGGAGAAGGTAAAAGATGGTGGGACCTTAGAAGGGCTGGAGCAAGCTTCGTTTTCAACAATGTAAGCTTTCTAAGCCCAGGTGATGAACACAAACTGTTACTGCCCATTACCACTGATATGATTGGTCGCAACCCTTCCCTGGAACAAACACCCGGGTACAACTAAAATATTGATTAGAGTTAGTTTAAATTGTGTTTGATTAAAAAAAGGGTTCCAGTTCAACCGGAACCCTTTTTAAAACTATCCAAAACTAAGTATCCATCGCTAAAGTAACACCAAAAACATCCTTATAATAAGATTTGACACCAATAGAGAACAATTAACCTACTCTATCCATACAAATTTGTATTTTGTAATACATAATAAAAATTAACTATATGAACGGACTTATTGCCGCCACCTATGCCCCCATGTACAAGGACACTTCCTTAAATTTGGGTGTGATTCCCCAATACGGCCAATTTTTAAAAAACAATAAAGTAAACGGGGCCTTTGTAAATGGTTCTACCGGCGACTTTGCCTCTTTGACCCTGCAAGAAAGAAAAGAAATCATAACCGCCTGGGCACAAAACAAACCCAAGGATTTTTTCGTGGTAGACCACGTAGGGCATTCCAGCTTAAAAATAGCAAAGGAACTGGCCAAAAACTCCAGTGACAAAGCAGATGCCATTGCAGCCTTAGCCCCTTACTATTTTAGACTGGGCGACATATATAAATTAGTAGAATACTGTAAAGAAATAGCCTCCTGCGCACCTAATACTCCCTTCTACTACTATCATATTCCCGTTCTTACTGGCGCCAATTTTTCCATGAAACGGTTCCTAGAGTTGGCAACACCCCAAATTCCAAATTTGGCGGGCATTAAATTTACCAATAATGACCTAATTGATTACAAATACAGTAAAGACTTTGATAATGGATCACAAAATATCCTGTTCGGTTTTGATGAAATTTTTCTCTCCAGCCTACCTTTCGGTGCAGATGGATGGGTAGGAAGTACCTACAACCATCTTGCCCCACTATATCATAGTATTTTGGTAGCCTTTAACAACAATGATCACGAATTGGCCGCGCGGCTTCAGGAAAAATCCATGAAGTTTGTTGATGTTCTCAATGCAAAAGGAGGCTTTAACGGTGCTGCAAAATCGTTTATGCAAGTATTGGGCATAGATTGCGGACCAAGTAGGTTTCCACATGCAAGCCTGAACAACACCCAATTGGAAGAGGTCAAAAAGGAATTGACGGATCTTGGTATCTTGGACTACAGCTGCAGATAGAACATAATTAACCAAAGGAAATATGTTTCACCTGTGACGCACCCCTAGTACCGAATTTTAAGTTTTTTCCCTTTTAAAAAGCACTAGGGGGCTTACCTAATAATGCAGAATGTAGCAATGTCCAAAACAGAAACCTGCAAAAAAAAATAACAACATGGCAACAACCTCATCACAACAACTATGAGCCTACTAAACCCCATCTTGCAACCATTGCGAAGAACACTCTTGGAATATATTCCTTGCCTAGTTTTCATTAGTCTTCTATTTAGCTGTCAGCAAAATAAAAAATCCTACTTGCTATCTGATAGATTCCCCATTATTCCTACTCCACAACAAATAGAATATGGAAACCAACCCCTTACCTTCAAAGGCTTCAAAATAGGACAAAACCATTTTAAGTCGCAAGAATCCGATCTAATACGTTTCTTTAAAAGCAAGGGCTTAAAGCAAGATCCTCAAGGACTCACCATAAATCTAATACAACGCGACTCCAGTAGTTTAGATATGGCAGAAGGATATTGGTTAGAAATAGACAGCGTTATAAACCTCTCCGCATCCACTCATAAAGGCCTCTTCTACGGTATACAAACTTTAAAACAACTGTATAGAAAACAAGGCTCCTTAGGAGAATTCCCAACAGTCAACATCATAGATTGGCCTGCTTTTAAAATACGTGGTTTTATGCATGACAACGGAAGAAATTTTCAATCCGTGGATCAATTAAAGGAGCAGATAGATGTGATGGCCCGATATAAAATGAATGTGTTTCACTGGCATCTAACCGATGACCCTGGATGGCGATTGGAAAGCAAAAAATATCCCGTTTTACAATCTGCCTATGCTACATCCCGTGGAGGGGGTAAATTTTATACCCAGGAGGATTTCAAGGAGATTTTGGAATACTGTTCAGACCGTCAAATAACCCTTATTCCCGAGTTAGACATCCCAGGCCATACCGCAGCTTTTAGAAGAGCGTTGCAATTGGAATCTATGGCAGATCCAAGGGTCTTGCCCATACTTCTTGATCTTTTTGACGAACTTATGTCACTAGGTAACAAGGAAGCCATGCCTTATATTCATATTGGTACGGACGAAGTAAGAAACAAGGAAGAATTTGTTGGTAACAAAATGATCATGACCCTAATGGATCATATAAAAGCACAGGGAAGAGAAGTGGTGGTCTGGAAAGAAGGCATTGAGATTAAAGAGGACAGTACTTCTATAAATCAGCTATGGGCCCAACATAGCCCTAGGGAAGGGCATCGGTTTATAGATTCACGTGCCAACTACATAAATCATTTGGACCCCTTTGCAGGTATGTCTAGATTATTTTTCCAGCAACCCTGCCGGCAACCTCAAGGCGATGAACTAGCTTTGGGGGGCATTCTATGCGTCTGGCCGGACAACAATGTTAACGAAGAGCGGGACATTCTTCGACAAAATCCCATTTACCCTTCCATATTGTTCTATTCCGATGCCATTTGGAAGGGCAAGGAAAAAAACTATCCTGAATACTGGTCCAATTTACCAAAAAAGAACCTCCCTGCATTCCATGCATTTGCCGAATTTGAAAAAAAAGTCTTGTTGCATAGGGACCTGTTCTTTCAAGGAAAGGAATTTCCTTATGTAAAACAAACCCAAATAGAATGGCAACTAATTGGTCCCTTTGATCATAATGGACAACTAGATATGCGCTTTGAGGTAGAAGACACCTTGAAGGCTGTTTATAAGCATAATGACAAATCGTATAGATGGACAGGGCCTTATACCGGAGGCACCATACATTTGAAGCATTTCTTTGGATTTCCCGCCCTAACCCAAGATAAAAGTGGCACATTCTATGCCCACACAAAAATTTATTCTCCCGAAGACAGGAATCAGGATTTCTGGATAGGTTTTCACGGATGGTCACGCTCAGGGGGCCGAAGGGGCGGACCTTCCCCTAGCCTTGGAGAATGGCACCACACCCAGCCAAAAATATGGGTCAATGGATCGGAAATAGCTCCGCCTGTTTGGAAACAGCCCAACGTACCCCCCAATAGCCCAGAAATCGCCTTTGTAGACGAGGACTATTACTATAGGCCCCCATCCGTAGTACCCCTAAAAAAAGGGTGGAACACTATTCTCTTAAAAATACCGCACGGGGAAAGCTCCTGGAAATGGATGTTTAGCTGTATCCCTATAAACAACAAAACTAAAGGAGAGGTCCCAGACCTTTTATTTAATTCCTCCTTGGATAATATTCCATAATACTGTACACAATTAAAAAGAGTTTATTTAACATATAACAAGACCATGAAAGCGCATAGTAAATTATACAAGGACACGCTGCTGACAAATATCATCCCCTTTTGGGAAAAACACTCCCCAGATATGGAAAACGGCGGTTATTTCACCTGCCTGGACAGCAAAGGAAAGGTGTATGACACGGATAAGTTTATGTGGCTACAAGGAAGGCAGGCTTGGATGTTCGCCACCCTGTACAACCAAGTGGAACATAAGGAAAAATGGTTGAAAATTGCCAAAAGTGGGGTTGACTTTATAAGGGACAAAGGGATGGATGCCCTTGGCAATGTATATTTCTCCTTAACAGCAGATGGCAAACCGTTGGTACAGCCCTATAATATTTTTTCTGATTGCTTTGCCGCTATGGCGTTTGGACAATTCGCCATAGCAGCCAATGACGAGGAATACAAAGACCTAGCCAAAAAAACATACCTCAATATTCTAAAGAGAAGGGACAGGCCCAAAGGTATTTATGAGAAAACTACCTCCCAAAGACCCTTAAAAAGTTTTGCGCTTCCCATGATTCTTTCCAATTTAGTGTTGGAGTTGGAAGACATTCTAAAACCTGAAGAAGTAGAACAGACAATAGATTTTTCAATAAAGGAAGTGATGGAAGTGTTTTTGGACAATAAATCCGGGATTATATATGAGTTCGTTAAACCGGATGGCAGTTTAGAGGACAGCTTTAATGGCCGATTGTTAAACCCTGGCCACGGTATAGAGGCTATGTGGTTTATGATCGATATCGCTCTAAGAAGAAACGATAGTAAATTGACACATAAGGCTGCGAAAACCATTATCAATATTCTGGAGTACAGTTGGGACCAAGAATTTGGGGGCATCCTCTATTTTATGGACTCCAAAGGACAGCCTCCCCAACAACTGGAATGGGACCAGAAGCTGTGGTGGGTACATTTGGAAACATTGGTGGCCCTGTCAAAGGCCTACGAACAGACCCAGGACCCAGAAATTGCCCAGTGGTACACCAAGGTCCACGATTACAGTTGGAAACATTTCGCCGACCCGGAAAACGGTGAGTGGTATGGGTATTTAAATAGAAGAGGCGAGGTACTACTACACCTAAAAGGAGGAAAATGGAAGGGATGTTTCCACGTTCCTAGAGCCATGTTACAATGCTGGAAAACCTTCGAAAGAATGGAAAACAATAATATCATAAATAATTAATTTTACACCTACCTAAAAATGCTAAAGATGAAACCTTTTTTTATAACATTGCTATTTGTAACCTTGGGCTGCGCAGCTCAGCAAGAAAAATTTGAGATTGCCAATGGGGTTATTGCCCATCAGGACCTGTTTAATACCTCCATGAATCCGGAAGTGTCCTGCTATCGCATCCCAGCCTTGGCTACCGCCCCCAATGGGGACCTAATTGCAGCCATTGACGAACGGGTGCCTTCCTGTGGCGACCTAAAATGGAGCAGGGACATCAATATAGTTATAAGACGAAGCAGCAATAATGGTAAAACCTGGTCCGAAATAGAAAAAATAGTAGACTTTCCCTTAGGGCAATCCGCTTCCGACCCCTCTATAATAGTAGACCAGCTAACCAATGAAATTTTCCTATTCTACAACTATATGGATCTGGACAAGGAAAAGGATGTATATTATTTACATGTGACAAAAAGCGCTGACAATGGTAAAACCTGGAGCAAACCTGAGGATATCACCCATCAAATAGCCAAGCAGGAATGGCATACGGATTTTAAGTTTATAACCTCTGGCCGTG